>CAYMJK010000446.1:0-5823 GCA_964390535.1 uncultured Phycisphaeraceae bacterium
GGCGCCCGGCGCCAGCGGCGACTGCCCGCAGGACGGACAGCGATCGCGGCAATCCGTTTCTCCCGCCCGGCGAGGCGCCGCAACCCGCGGCGCCTTGCCGCATGTTGCGCCGGCGGGCGCCCGCCGCGGGCCGCCGGCCGGGCCGCTATCTTTCGGCCCCTGCGGAGCCCTTCATGGCCGGCACGAGTTTCGAGAGTTTCGACCTGACGCCCGGGCGGATCATCGGGGGCAAGTACGTCGTGGAGGCGCTGCTCGGAGCCGGGTGGGAGGGTGAGGTCTACAAGGTCACCGAGCGGCGGACGGGGGTGAGCCGGGCGATCAAGGTGTTCTTCCCCGAGCGGAACGTGGGGGACCGGGCCCTGCGGTTCTACGCCCGGCGGCTGGAGCGGCTGCGCGGGTGCCCGATCGTGATCAAGTATCACCATTCGGAGACGTTCCGGTTCCGCGGGTATGACATCACGGCGCTGGTCTCGGAGTTCGTGGAGGGGGCGCTGCTGCAGTCGATGGTGAAACAGATGCCCGGGCAGCGGATGCAGGTGTTCGAGGCGATGTGGCTGCTGCGGACCCTGGCGGAGGGCGTGGCGCAGATTCACGCGCACAAGACGTATCACGGCGATCTGCACGACAAGAACATCCTGGTGCAGCGGCGCGGGGTGCACTTTGACATCAAGCTGCTGGATCTGTACGAGCAGGGGGGGCCGACGCCGACGAACATCCGCGAGGATGTGATCGACCTGGTGCGGATCTTCTACGATGTGCTCGGGGGCGCGAAGCGGTACGCCGGGCAGCCGCCGGAGGTCAAGGCGATCTGCAGCGGGCTGCAGCGGGGGCTGATTCTGAAGAAGTTTCCGACAGCGCGGCGGCTGGTGCAGCACCTGGACGGGTTCAAGTGGGAGAGCCGAGGATAGGCAAAGTTCAAAGTTCAAAGTGCAAAGTTCAAATCGGAGGAGGGCAGCGGGAGGCAAGCGGCTTCGGGCGGGAGCTCCGGATACCCTGCTGGCATGCGGCAGGCGATGATCATGGCGGGGGGGGCGGGGACGAGGTTGTGGCCGCTGTCGCGGCGGGGGACGCCGAAGCAGCTTCTGCCGCTGTTTGCGCAGGGGGGCGCATCGTGGGGGGGCGCGTCGCGGCCGCGTTCGCTGCTGGAGATCGCGGCGGGGCGGCTGGATGGGCTCGTGCCGCCGGAGCGGCGGTTCATCTGCGCCGGGGAGCGATTCCGGGGGGAGATTCTCGCGGCGCTGCCGGAGATCGCGCCGGAACGGTTTCTGGGCGAGCCGGAGGGGCGCGACAGCCTGAACGCGGTCGGCTTTGCCGCGGCGGTGCTGGAGAAACTGGATCCGGGGGCGATCTTCTGTGCGCTCACGGCGGACCACATCATCGAGCCGGTGGCGACGTTTCAGGCGCGGATGGATGTCGGGTTCAGGCTGGTGGAGGCGGATCCATCTCGGCTGGTGACGTTCTCGATCGCGCCCACGCACGCCGCGACACAGTACGGGTATGTCGAGCGGGGGGCGCCGATCGCGGGGTTCGACGGGGCGTTCGATGTACGCCGGTTCGTCGAGAAGCCGGATGCGGCGACGGCCCGGGAGTATGTCGTCAGCGGCGCGTTCGGGTGGAACAGCGGGATGTTCGTGTGGAGCGCGGCAACGGTGATGCGCTGCCTTGAGGCGTTCTGCCCGGAGAACTTCGCCGGGCTGAAGGAGATCCAGCGGGCCTGGGGGACGCCGGCGCAGGCGGAGACGATCGCGCGGATCTATCCCGGGTTGCCGAAGACGAGCGTGGACTACGGGGTGATGGAGCCTGCGACCGGCGCGGGGGCGGGGGCGGGGCGGGCCGGCGTGCGCGTGGCGACGGTCGAGATGGATCTGTCGTGGCTGGATGTCGGGGCCTGGCCGAGCTACGCGGAAACGCTGAAGGCCGATGAGGCGGGCAACCGCGTCGCCGCACTGGCGGATGCCGCGGCAGCGGTGACCCACGACTGCGCGCGCACGCTGGTGGTCAACAGCGACCCGGGGCACACGGTTGCCCTGCTGGGGTGCAAGGGGCTGGTGGTGGTGCACACGCCGGAGGCGACGCTGGTGATGCCGGCGGAGCGGGCGGAGGACCTCAAGGCGCTGCACGGAAGGCTGCCGGAGGGGCTGAGGTAGCCGCCCGGCCCGGGCGGGCGCCCGAGCCGGGCTCAGATACAATCCGGCCCGGCGGAACAGGCGGCGCGGAGGAGGGTTGATCCTTCTGTTTCTGCCGCCCCGATCCCTGCCGCGAGGCCTCATGACCGACGCCAGTCTCCGACAGGCCGATGACGCGTTTCCGCTGTCGTCGCTGCGCGCGCCGGGGGAGCCGGAGGCCTGGGAGGAGCGGCTGGCGTATGTCGTGGACATGATGCGCGAGATGTCGACGCAGCCCGATCCGGAGGAGATGGTGCGGGTGTACATCGCGCGGATGTCGCGGTTCCGGCCGGGTGACGCGGTGGTCTCGCTGAGCCGGCGCCGGCTGCAGGCGCCGTGGTACCGGATCACGCGCAGCTCGATGTGGACCGAGCGGATCAATCCGTGGCGGGAGCCGGAGCGGCTGCCTCTGCTTCGGACCGGGGTCCTGGGCGAACTGCTCTATGGCGACGCCCCGCGGATCATCGACGATCTGGCGCCGGAGGAGGATGATCCGGCGGCGGAGTATCTGCGCGGGTATCGGTCGCTGCTGGCGATCCCGGTGTACGACGGGGGGGTGGCGCTGAACATGGCGGTCTTCCTGGCCCGCGACCGGGCGGGGTTCGACCCGGAGCAACTGCCCGAGCGCGTCTGGAGCACGAACCTGTTCGGGCAGGCGACGCAGAACCTGGTGCTGAAGCGGGATCTGGACGAGGCGTACAGCGCGCTGGATCGGGAGCTGCGCATCACCGCCGATCTGCAGCAGTCGATGCTGCCGCGGGAGATCCCGGCGATTCCGCGGCTGGATGTCGCGGCCCACTACCAGCCGTCGGCGCGGGCGGGAGGAGATTACTACGACTTCTTCGAGTTGCCGGAGGGCAAGTGGGGCCTGCTGATCGCGGATGTGTGCGGGCACGGGGCGCCGGCGGCGGTGCTGATGGCGGTGACGCACGCGCTGGCGAACACGTACGTGGGCGAGGCGCATCCCGGGGCGATGCTGGAGGATCTGAACCGGCGGCTGCACGACGGATACACGGCCGGGCACGGGTCGTTCGTCACGGCCTTCTTCGGGGTGTTCGACCCGCGGACGCTGCAGCTCGACTACGCGTCGGCGGGGCATCCGCAGCCGCGGATCAAGCGCTGCCGCGACGGGTCGCTGTTCACGCTGGAGCGGGCGCGGTCGGTCCCGCTGGGGATCGTGGCGGGGCAGCGGTACACGACGGCATCCGTCACGCTGGAGGCGGGGGACCAGGTCATCCTGTACACCGACGGGGTGACGGAGGCGATGAACCCGCGGCGGGAGATGTTCGAGACGCGGCGGCTGGATGAGGCGCTGGAGAACTGTTCGCTGACGGCGGAGGGGCTGATCGCGGATGTGCTGGCCCGGCTGGGGGCGTTTGCCGAAGGGGCGCCGGCATCGGATGACCAGACGATGATCGTGGCGCGGGTGGGCTGAAAGACCTGGCAGGGAATATTGTGCGGTGGGCGGCGGCTCTGCCGCGGGTCCACCTCAAGGAGAAGCGCATGCTGGCACGAGTGCTCATTCTGGCGGCGGCGACGCTGGCAATCGCCCCCACCGCCCCCACCGCCCCCACCACCCCCACCGCGACCGCCCAGGCCGGGAATCAGGTGCAGAAGCCGGCTCAGGCCCAAGACCAGGCGCCGGTGAACCGGATGTGCCCGGTGGGCAAGGAGCCGATCGTGGCGAGCGCCGGCACGGACACCTATGCGGGGCGCCTGATCGGGTTCTGCTGCCCGGGGTGCGCCGAGGAGTTCGAGGCGTGGGACGAGGCGGACAAGGCGGAGTTTCTGCGGGTGGCGCTGGCGTCGCCGGCGGAGGCGCCGGGCGCCCAGCCCCAGCCCGAAGCCCAGACGCCTGCCGAAGACGGCGGCCGACCGTACACGCTGGACACCTGCGCCGTCTCCGGGGAGAAGCTGGGATCGATGGGCGAGCCGATCGTGAAGGTCTATGACGGTCGCGAGGTGCGCTTCTGCTGCGACGGGTGCATCGGCGGCTTTGAGGCGGACAAGGCGGGGTACTTCGCGAAGGTGGACGAGGCGATGATCCGCCAGCAGCTCATGCACTATCCGCTGACGACGTGCGCTGTCCGCGGCGGCGAGCTCGGCGGGATGGGCGAGCCGGTGAACATGATTCACGACAACCGGCTGGTGCGCTTCTGCTGTTCCGGCTGCATCAAGGCGTTCAAGGCGGATCCGGAGAAGCACTTCGCCGAGATGGATGCGAAGATCATCGCGCAGCAGGCGCCGGCGTACCCGCTGACCGACTGCCCGGTCGGGGAGCACGCCCACGGCGGCGCCGATGGCGCCAGCTACGACATCGTGTACATGAACCGGCTGGTGCGGCTGTGCTGCGAGGGGTGTGAGCCGAAGCTGTACGCCGACCCGGCGTCGTACATGGCGAAGCTGGACAAGGCGCATGCGGATGCCCAGCGGGCGGAGTACCCGCTTTCGACGTGCGTGGTAGGCGGGGACGCCTTCGATGATGACGCCGTGGAGATCGTGGCGGGGACGCAACTCGTGCGGCTGTGCTGCGAGGGATGCGTCGACGACTTCAAGGCCGAGCCGCAGAAGTATCTGGAGAAGATCGCGGCGGCGAAGGGCGACCAGCCAGGCGCCAGCGGCGGCGGCTGACCGCGCTGCGCCTTCCTGATCGCCGGTCCGAAACTCCTGATCCACTACAGAGCCACAGAATGCGCAGAGAGAAGAGGCTCGGATTGTCGCCTCTGTGATCTCTGTGCCTCTGTGGTGAATATCTTCGAGGTTCCGGGACAGCTTCCAGATCAGCGCTGAGCGTCAGGGATACTCCTGGCGCGTCGGGCGGATCATCACCTCGCTGAGGTGCACATTCGGCGGCTGGGTGACGACGAATCGGACGAGGCGGGCGATGTCATCCGGCTGCAGGACGGGGCCGATGCCCTCCATGAAGGCGCCGAAGGTCTTGGGGTCGTAGCCGGCGACATCCTGGAACTCGCTGACGACCACGCCCGGCTCCAGCAGCGTCACGCGGATTCCGAGGGGCCCGGCGGTGCGCCGGGCGGACTCCGCGAGCATGTGGGCGGCGGCCTTGGCCGAGCCGTAGAAGGCGCTGAAGGGCGAGAGGTTGCGGCCGACGTTGGAGCCGAGGACGATGATGTCGCGTGGGCGCTGCGGCGCCTCGCCGGGGGCGCCGTGCGTGGCGTCGAGCTTCTTCATGCGGTCCATGGCGGCCCGGATGATGCGGGCGGCGCCGAGGGTGTTGATGCGCAGCACCTCCTCCCACTGCTCGGGGTCGGAGTCGGCGAGGCCGCCGCGCAGGCCGCGGCCGGCGTTGGCGACGACGAGATCGGCCTCGGCGCCGAACTGATCGACCGCGGCCTGGAGCATGGCGTCGATGACGGCGGGATCGGCGGCGTCGCCGGGCGCCACGGCGACGCGATCGGCGCCGAGCTCCGCGGCCAGACTGCGGAGGCGGTCTTCGCGCCGGGCGTTGAGGACGATGCGGGCGCCGCCGGCGGCGAGGTCACGGGCGATGGCCTCGCCGATGCCGGCGCTGGCGCCGGTGACTGCCGCGATGCGTCCATCCAGTGCTGCCATGGTCGTCCTCCTTGCGGAGGGGAACGGTAGCCGACCTAGTTGAAGATGCCGCCGACGAACTCGCCGACGCGGCCGGCGAGGCTCG
>CAYMJK010000447.1:0-4822 GCA_964390535.1 uncultured Phycisphaeraceae bacterium
GATCAGCAGCGAGGCGACCCAGACGCCGGTGTGCAGGCCCTTGAGCAATTGCGAGAAGCTGGCGTCCTCCTTCGCGCGCACCGTGAAGATACCGATGATCGAGCAGAAGATGCCGATGCCCGCCAGGGCCAGGGGCGCCGCAGCGAGCTTCATCGCGATCCCGGCGGGGGCGTCCACGCCCAGCGTGTACGCCGCGGCAGCGCCGAGGGCGAGGGTGGCGAGGATCGAGCCGTAATAGCTCTCATACAGGTCGGCGCCCATGCCGGCGACATCGCCGACGTTGTCGCCGACGTTGTCGGCGATGGTGGCGGGGTTGCGGGCGTCATCCTCGGGGATTCCCGCCTCGACCTTGCCGACGAGATCGGCGCCGACATCGGCCGCCTTGGTGTAGATGCCGCCGCCGACGCGAGCGAAGAGGGCCTGTGTCGAGGCGCCCATGCCGAAGGAGAGCATGACGGTCGTCATGACCTGCAGGTTGTTGTCTTGGAACTCAATCGCGTTGAGCACGAGGAACCAGACGCTGGCGTCCAGCAGGGCGAACCCGACGACGACCAGGCCCATGACGGCGCCGGAGCGGAAGGCGACGGTGAGCCCCTCGTTGAGGCTCTGCTTGGCGGCGAAGGTGGTGCGGGCGCTGGCGTTGGTCGCCATCTTCATGCCGAACCAGCCGCACAGGCCGCTGAGGAGGCCGGCGATGGGCACGCCGACCATGCTCAGGGGCGCCTGCAGCTTCAGGGCCCACATGATGGCCAGGAAGATCAGCAGGCCGACGAAGACGATGGCGACGACCTTGTACTGGCGCGTGAGGTACGCCATGGCGCCGTCGCGGACGGCCTGGGCGATGCGCACCATCTCGGCGTCGCCTTCGGACCGCTTCATCACGGTCTTCTGGAAGAAGAGCGCGAAGATCAGGGCGGCGATGGCGCCGGCGGGGGCGAGCCAGTAGTACGGCGGGAGGGCGTCGATCGCGCCCAGCGTCACAGCGAGCGTGCTCATTGCGGACCATCTCCGGATTCAGAGCCATCTGCGGCGGGCGCTGTGCGAGAGTCCCCCCCGGCGCCCCCAGGTCGCCGGGCAAGCGCCCGCCTCTGGCGGGGGGCCAAGCATAGCCCGGATCCGCCTCAGGGGCATCCTCTGAGGCCGCAGGAATTGCGATCTGACAGGAAGCGTGGCACGGGCTTCCAGCCCGTGTCGCGGCCGGACCGTTCAGGCCAGCCTGAGCCCCGGGTCGCGCGCTGATTCCGCGTCGATGCGGATGGCGTAACGCAAACGCCGTCGGGCCGCGGGGCGGCCCGATTCATCGTTCATCATTCGCATTCATCATTTCCGCCGGGCCTACCTGCCGCCGGGGCCGGAGCCACCAGGGCCGCCGCCGCCACCACCACCGGGGCCGGAGCCGCCGGGGCCGGGACGCTTGGTGGGGCCGAGGAGTTCGCGGGCGCGTCGGGCGACAGCGCGCCGCGCATCGCGACGGCGCCGCTCGGAAGGCTTCTCGTAGAACTCCTTCCGCTTGATGTCCTTGTTGAGCCCTTCCTTCTCGCAGAGCTTCTTGAACCGGCGCATCATCTGCTCGACCGACTCTCCACCCCGCGACTTGATCCGGATCGCCAAACCAGGCCTCCTTCGGCTCAACTTTCGACTGAAAACAGGACATCCGCAGCGCCTCGGCGCCGGGGAGTAGTAAATCGCCGCGAGATGGGAAGTCAAGGCCCGCGGGGCCGGTGGCATCGCCCTTCCGGGGCGATGTGGGGATGGCGGATCGGGCGGAAGCCCGATGCCACTGCCCAGTTTCATCGCCCGCCGCCCCCGGGGCCGATCCAGACCCGATGACCCTGCGGCGCCCGCTCCTCCGCCTCCCGATCCGTGCCCTGGTCCGCCGGGGTGCTCTCGGGGTGGCATTTGGGGCGGTCTGCTGGACGGCCATGGGGCCCGGATGCGCCACCGAGCCCCGCCTTCAGGGGCGGTCGGAGATCGTCGCCAGCCACCAGGGGCGGACACTCACCGCCGAGCTGCCCGACCGGGTGCGGGTCCCCGGCGCCCTTGCCGCGGCGGCCGCGGCCCTGGCGGACCGGGGGTACGCCATCGAGCACCGGCGGATGACGACGGATGCCGGCCAGATCGTCGCGCGCCGGCCGAGCGCTCCGGCGCCGGAGCGGGTGATCGTGCGGTCGCGGCTGACGAGCCGGGCGGTCGGCGTCTCGATCACGCTTGAGCCGCTGGGGGACGAGGTGGCGGCGCGAGCGATTCTGGACGATGTGCTGGCGCGGCTGGGGCTGTAGGGGAACCCACGGGCGCGAGCCCGGGGCGTCTGGGGAGCGCCCCCGCAATGGACGACCCGACTGCATTCGGCGCGCAGCTGCGCCCGCCGCTGGCGCGGCCGGGTTCCCTGCGTCACCGCTTTTCGATCGCCACGTACGCCTGGTCGTGCGGGCCGATGTAGGCGGCCTTCGGGCGGAAGAGCCGGTTGTCCTCGAGCTGCTCGATGATGTGGCCCGCCCAGCCGCCAAGGCGGGAGAGGGCGAACATCGGCGTGAACAGGTCGAGCTTCAGGCCGATGCAGTGGTAGGTGGTGGCGCTGTAGAAGTCGACGTTGGGCCAGATGCCCTTGGCGCTCAGCTCGCGCTCCATGACCTGCTCGATGCGGTGGCTCTTGGCGTAGAGGTCGTGGTTGCCGGTGTCCTCGGCGAGTTGCTTCGCGAGCTTCTGGAGATCCTCGGCCCGAGGGTCCTTGGCCTTGTAGACCCGGTGGCCGAAGCCCATGACCTTTTCCTTGCGCTGGATCTTGCTCATGATGTACGGCTCGACATCACCCACCGAGGGGATCTCGTTGAGCATGTGCATCACGCCCTCGTTGGCGCCGCCGTGGAGGGGGCCGCGGAGGCTGCCGATGGCGCCGGTGAGCGCGGAATAGACGTCGCTGAGCGTGCTGATGATCACGCGGGCCGCGAACGTCGAGTTGTTCAGCCCGTGGTCGGCGTGCAGGATCATGCAGATGTCGAAGGCGCGGGCCATCGTCTCGGTCGGCTTCTCGCCGTTGAGCATGTACAGGAAGTTCTCGGCGAAGGTGAGGTTCTGATCGGGCTGCACGAACTCGACGCCGCGCCGGTGGCGGTCGAACCACGCGACGATCGTCGGCGCCGAGCCGAGGATGCGCAGGGCCTTCTCGCGGGCGGAGTCGGGGTCGTTGGCATTGGGCTCGGGGTCGAACAGGGCCAGGGCGCTGATGAGCGTGCGCAGAGCATGCATCGGCGAGGCGCCCGTGGGCATGAGGCGGATCAGTTCGGCCGTCCCCTCGGGCGGCTGATACCGACTGCGCAGGTCGCGGGTGAATGACTCGAGTTCCTCCCGCTTCGGCAGGCGCCGGTTCCAGAGCAGGAAGACGGTTTCCTCGAACGTGCTGCCGGCCGAGAGCTGGCCGATCGGAATGCCGACGTACTCGAGGACGCCCTTGGTCCCGTCGATGAAGCTCATCCGCGTCTCGGCGGCAATCACACCCTCGAGACCCTTCGCATAGTCCGCCATCGTCGCTCCTCGTGCGATGCCATCTGATCCAGCCGGACCCTCCCGAGCCGGCGGCCGGGCTCCCGCTGCGGGAGCGTGGGGAGCGCGGGCGACGGGCGCCCGGGGCTCTCGCCGACCGGCCGATCGACTATAGGGGCCGGGCAGGCGCCCCCGCTTACCATCCGCCCGTGCTGATCCCCCTGAGCACAGATCGTCCGCTGCGCCACCGGGTGCTGGTCACCAAGCTGCTGATCGCGGCCAATGTCCTCGTTTTCCTCGCCTTTGCGGCGATCGAAGCCCGCAATCCGGAGGCCCACCTGCGCCTGCTGCGGCAGCTCTGGATCCAGCAGGACCCGTTCCACTGGTGGGGCCTGTGGACCAGCGCCTTCCTGCACGGGGGGATCATCCACCTGGTCGGCAACATGCTCTTTCTCTGGGCCTTCGGGCCGAATCTGGAGGACCGGCTTGGGAAGCCGGGTTTCCTCGCGTTCTACCTGCTCGGGGCTGCCGCGGCATCCGGCCTGCACGCGGTGTTCGAGACGGCGCCGGCGATCGGGGCCTCCGGGGCGGTCTCGGCGGTGACCGGGGCGTATCTGGTGATGTTCCCGCGGACCTCGATCCGGTGCCTGTTCTTCATCAGCCTGGTGCAGATCCCGGCGTGGTGGTTCATCGGGTTCTCGATCGCGTGGGACATCATCCGGTCGGGCTCGGGCACGGGGATCGCCCACCTCGCCCACCTCGGGGGGACGCTGTTCGGGGTGGCAGTCGCCTTCGGGCTGCTGGGCACGCGGATCCTGCAGCCGGAGCCGTACGACCTCTTCATGATGTTCCGCCAGCGACGCCGGCGCGAGCAGATCCGCAGCGCGGTCGAGCACAGCAGTCAGCACCGCCCGCTGGCGGCCGGGGCCAACGGCAGGCGGAAGCGCGAGGAGGCCGCCGACCGGGCGGGAACCCGGCGGGCCGAGGTTTCGCGGCTGCACGCGGAGGGGAAGATCGAGCGGGCGGGCGCGGAGTACAAGGTGCTGCTGTCGGAGTCCGGGGCGGACCGAGCTTTGCTCAGCCGGCGGGCGCAGTATGACCTGGGCGCGCACTTCTTCGGCCAGGGTGACTACCAGACGGCGGCGACGACGTTCCAGCGCTTCCTGAAGGGGTACCCCGAGGATCGGGAGGTCCCGGAGGTGAAGCTCATGCTCGGCCTGATCAACGCCCGCTATCTGAACGACCCGATCGAGGCCAAGCGGCTGCTGCAGGATGCCCGGCAGCGCCTGCGCGAGCCGTCGCAGCGGGAACTGGCGGAGTCGATCCTGGAGGACTTGGGGTA
>CAYMJK010000448.1:0-3081 GCA_964390535.1 uncultured Phycisphaeraceae bacterium
GAGGACGAGGGCAGGTACCCGACCACGCCCTCGGCCCCGATCGAGAACAGCCCCCCGGCGTCCACCGCCGGGCTCGAACCCCCCGCCGGCGCCTCGCCGATGGTGAAGCTCGCATCCCGCGGACCGAAGCGCAGATCGAAGATCCGCAGCCGTTCATATGGCTCGAAGAACCCGCCCGAGGGGATCGTCCCCGCGATCAGCACCCGGTGCGAACCGACCGTCGCCGCGGCCGGCTGATGCGTCCACCCGCCCATCTCTTCGAACTCGCCGGGATCGAGCGTCCCGTCACCATCAATGTCATTCCATGTCCACACAGCCGAATCCCACAGCAGGCGGGCCTTGGCCCCCTCGTCGCGGAACAACTGCAGGCTGGGCACCGTGCCGAACCCGCGAAGCCCGGCCGAAAGCGCGATCCGCCCGTCGCCGAGCGGAACCGGAATGGATGCCGTCCGGTTGCACGGCGTCGACCACACCACCGCGCCGTCGGCGGCTCGCACCTTCACCAGATTGCCCGAGAACAGCCCGCCGTAGAACGAATAGCTCGCGGCGTACAGCACAGGCTGGGCGCCCGACTCATCGAGGCTCAACCCTCCATAAAAACCTTCCGGCGCGGGGTTCGGCGTCACCCAGAGGGGGGCCGGCGACGCCGAGACCCCGGCCGGAAGTGCGAAGAGGATGCCAGGTGGGCGGCCGGCGCTGTCGCCGGCGGTCGCGATGTACACGACGCCATCGCCATAGGCCGGCGTGGAGCCGGAGGCCTGTCCGAGTTCGAACGTCCACACGATGTCGCCCGGCTCGTGCGGGTTGAGCGTCATGTGGAACGGATCGACATTGATGCAGTACAGCCTCGCCCCCCCGCCGAAGCCGCTCGAGTCAGTGATGAAGGCGCGGTCGGCGGGGCCGAGGTCGCTGGTGACCAGGCACGTCCCGTTGACGACGTCGCCATCCAGTTGCGCGCTCCATAGTTCCTCGCCGTCGGAGGCCCGCAGGGCCACAAGCTCCGTCCCGGAGCCGATGTACAGCGCCCTGGTCGCCGCGTCGTAGGTCGGCGTGGACCAGGAATCGAAGAACGGCTCCGGCGTCGCGCTCGCCCACGCCAGTTCGCCGCTCATCTGCTCGATCGCCACCGCGACGTTCTGCCCGTTGATCGAGCCCATCGCGAACACCAGCCCGTCGCCGGTCACCACGCCCGAAAGCCCGATCGGCGTGAACGGTCCCTGCGGCGTGTCGTCGAAGACCCACGCCGGCTGCGCCAGCGACTGCGGCGCCATGGGACTCAGCGCCACGCGATCCGGCCCGCGCGCAAGCGTGGGCCAGCCGTCCTGCGCCAGGGTGGGCGCGGCGACAGCGCAGGCGCCGATGGGCGCGATGACCGTCATGATCCATGATGTCCGACGCGATCCGTGCATCGCTGCCTTTCCGTCCGCTGCTGCGCCGGCTCATGCTGGCCGGAGCTTCAATTCGCCCGCGCGGGCTTCTCAACCCGCGAGGCGAGTCTCTCTCTCATCTGACCGAAGCGCGCCTGCGCTGCGCCAAAAAGGCCCCGACGCCGAGGAGGGCCACCGTTGTCGGCGCCGGGACTGGTGTCACATCGGAAAAGCCATCGATCTCCGGCGTCAGGCCGGAGCCCATCGGGCTGGAAATGCGCACGAAGCTGATCGCGTCCAGGCCGAAGGCGCCGAGGTCCACGCCGGCGCCCCCCCCCGATCCGCCATACCCCGCGATGATCTCGCTGAGCGAAAGCCCCACGCCATCGAACGACGGATCCACCGGGCGGGTGAAGTCGCTCTCCACCATCCCCGGGTCGCTCTGAAACGGGTCGGTGATATCGAGATAGCCCAGCGTCGGAAAGACGCCGTCCGCCTCCACGCCGTCGATCAAGGTCCACGCGACGCCATCCGGGCTCACCTCGATCACGCCGCCTTCGGTGAGCGGATCGCCAGCGACGCCGCCCGACTCCAGCGTGTAGAAGGCGTTGCCGAAGATCAGCAGATCGACGCCGAACGGGTTGAGCGGGTCGTTGCGCACCGGCTCGTCGAACGCGACCACCAGCCGCCCGCCCTCGCCGACGGTCACGATCTCGTCAACGCCGAAGGGGCTGCTGAACGGGCTCACGACGCTCGGGAAGACGCCCTCGCCGGTGAAGCGCTCAGGCGAACCGAGCGCCGTCAGCGGATT
The DNA here is from genome assembly GCA_964390535.1 of uncultured Phycisphaeraceae bacterium. Lineage (GTDB taxonomy): Bacteria > Planctomycetota > Phycisphaerae > Phycisphaerales > UBA1924 > CAYMJK01. Next base: position 2,179 of record CAYMJK010000448.1, read on the forward strand.
GTCGTAGCCGGCCGGGACGCCCGCGCCGGGGACATACTCCACCACGCGATCGGCCCATGGGTCGGCCGCGAGGGCCGCCGTGGCGATCGTTCCGGTTGCCGCTGCCGCGGCGACGCTCCTCCAGATTTCCACAGCCCGCTCCTGCCGCGGCAGATCCGCAGCCCATCGCTCCGATAACGCGCGGAGCGGTCCCCATTCACGGAAGGGCCTCTCGCGGGGTTGTTGCCGGGGGGCGGGACGCCGGGGACTGCGCGACCCGCTCGCCGGCGCCCTGGATCGCGAGGGGCGCGACGAACACAAGTCGATGGCAGGTCTTCCGGCTCAGGGCCCGCGAATCCGGCCTTCCCACCGCGAGGTCAGAGCCTCGCGACAGTGGCACGCGCGCCGGCATCGCCGGCGGGGATTCGCGGTGTCGTGCCCATTACGGCGGCGCGTCCGCGGTGGAGTCTCACCACACTTCCCATCTTCACCCGCCCGAAGGCGGGACCATCAACGAAGGCAGCGTACCACATTTCCGGGCCGTGTCAAGTGAAATCTCGGACCTGTCGGACAAGCTCCGTGGCAACGCGCGTGGCCCGGGCCAAACCGTGTCGCGGCCGGACAGTCTCCCAAAGCCCCGCTCCCCCGTTCCCACATCACGCGCACGCCAAGCGGTAGCGGTGGGCTCGGCGCGCCGGCGCGGAAAAAAGGCCCGGGCCATGCGCCCGGGCCTCACATTCTGATCCGATCTCCTTCGCGCCTTACGCCGCCGCCGGCTTCAGCCAGTTCGGGCAGGGGGCCGACTCGTCCAGCGGCGTCACGTGGACGCGCCGGCCGCGGAAGATCACGCGCCCGGGGGTCACGCTGAACAGGGTGTCGTCCTTGGCGCGCCTGACGTTGAAGCCCGGCAGGAAGTGCGTGCCG
>CAYMJK010000449.1:0-2600 GCA_964390535.1 uncultured Phycisphaeraceae bacterium
TTCGGCGCGATGACGTATATCGGCAACGGGCCGAACTTCATGGTGCGAGCGATCGCGGCCGAGGGCGGGCTGCGGATGCCGAGTTTCTTCGGGTACGCGCTGCGGGCGGTGGTGTTTCTGCTGCCGGTGCTGATCGTGAACTGGCTGATCTGGATCCGGTAGGAAGTTATCCACAGATGACACAGATGGGGGCAGAGATGGGGAAGACGTTCGGAGGCGGCGCGACACGCCGACCCTGGATCCCTGTTCTCTGTTCTCTGATCTCTGCTCTCCGGGCTCGCCGTGGCTGAGGCTGCCGCCGAGGCGCGGGCGGGGTCGATCGTGGGGGCGCTGCGCGTGGTGGCGAGCGTGACGCTGCTGTCGCGCATCCTGGGGCTGGTGCGCGACCTGGTGACTGCGCGGATCTTCGGGGACACGGTGGTCGGGTCGGCGTTTGCGGCGGCGTTTGCCGTGCCGAACACGTTCCGGCGGCTCTTCGGGGAGGGGGCGCTGGCGGCGGCGTTCATCCCGGAGTACGCGGGGCTGGTGGAGCGGGATCCGTCGCTCGCCGGGCGCTTCGCCACGCTGACGGTGGGGCTGCTGGCGGTCGTGACCGGCGGGATCACGATCGCGCTGGAGCTGGCGCTGCTGGCGCTGCTGGCAGCGCTGCCGGAGATGGGCGAGCGCAGCCTGAGCCTGCGGCTGGTGATGGTGACGCTGCCGTTCATGCCGCTGATCTGCGTGGCGGCGACGATGGGGGGGATGCTGCAGACGCACGGGCGGTTCGGGCCGCCGGCAGCGCAGCCGATCGTGCTGAACGGGCTGATCATCGGGGCGTGCATCGCGGCGCTGGGGCTCGGGCTGGCGCCGGAGCAGGCGGCGTACCTGATCGGCGGGGCGACGGTTGCCGCGGGGATGGCGCAGGTGGGATGGTCGGTGCTTGCGCTGCGCGGACGCGTGCAGTGGTCGCGCGTGGGCGCCGGGACAACGGCGGGCGCGGTCGATGGCGCGGCGGCGCCGGTGCGCCGCATGCTGCGACGCTTCATGCCGGCGCTGATCGGGCTCGGGGCGATGCAGCTCAACACGCTGGCGGACACGCTGATCGCGATGTGGCCGATCTGGGTCGGGCCGACGATGCTGGGGCGGCCGGCGCCGCTGGATGAGGCGTCGGAGGCGATCCTGTTCTACACGCAGCGGCTGTACCAGTTTCCGCTCGGCGTCTTCGGGATCGCGGTGGCGACGGTGGTGTTTCCGGCGCTGTCGCGGGAGGCGGCCGATGGGGCGCGATTCCTCGGCACGCTGCAGCGCGGGATGCGGCTCTCGCTGTTCATCGGATTGCCGGCGAGCGCCGGGCTGATGCTTACGGCGCCGGATGTGATGGCGACGCTGTACTCGGGCGGGTCGCGGAGCTTCTCGGCCGATGGCGTTGCCCGCGGGGCGGCGGTGCTGATGGCGTACAGCGCCGCGGTGTGGGCGTACTCGCTGAATCACACGCTGACGCGGGCGTTCTTTGCGCGCGGGGACGCCCGGACGCCCATGCGGGTCGCGATCTTCGCGCTGCTGCTGGCGCTGGCGCTGGACCTGACGCTGATCTGGCCGCTGCGGGAGGCGGGGCTGGCGTGGGCGACGGCGATCGGCGCTGTCGTGCAGTTCGGGTTGCTTGCGCTGCTCGCGGGCCGGATGGTGGGGGGCTCGCCGCTGGATGGCCAGACGCTGATGGCCGGCGCCCGGATCGCCGCGGCGACGGCGGTCATGGCGCTGTGCGTCTGGGCGGTCGGGGCCTTTGCGCCGGAGGCTGAGGAATGGTCGGACCACGCGTGGCGCGCGGCGGCGCAGGTGGGGGCGGGGCTCGGGAGCTTCTTCGGCGCGGCGTTGCTGCTGCGCTGCCGGGAGCTGCGCTGGCTGCTGAGCCGGCGCGGGGAGTTCGGCGCGTAGGATCGGCGCCATGATCCCGCTGGCGGGCAAGCCGATCGTGATCTCGGGCGCCTCCAGCGGCATCGGCCGGGCGTCGGCGGTGGCGTGCGCGGCGGCAGGGATGCCGGTGGCGGCGATGGCGCGGCGGGCGGAGCGGCTGGACGAACTCGTGCGCGAGATCGAGGGCGCCCCCCACGGCGGGCGCGCGATCGGCATCGTGGGAGATGTGACGCGGCCGGGGGACTGCGAGCGCGCGGTGGAGCGGTGCGCCGAGGCGTTCGGAGGTGTGTACGGCGTCTTCGCGTGCGCGGGCGTCGGGGCGCAGCGGCCGGTGCACGAAGTGTGCGATGCCGACCTGCGGCAGATGTTCGAGGTGAACTTCTTCGGCTCGCTGAACCTCATCCGGCCGGCGCTGGAGTTGATGCTGGAGGCGGGGGCCGGGCATGTGATGATGTGCTCGAGTTGCCTGTCGAAGATCTCGATCCCGCTGTATGCGCCGTACTGCGCCACCAAGGCGTGCCAGAACATCTTCGGGCGGGCGATGGCGGCGGAGCTGCGGGAGCGCGGGGTCCGGGTTTCCACCGTGCATCCGGCCCGAACCCGGACGGAGTGGTCGGAGGTGATGCGCGAGCGCTCGAGCGAGCCCTTGATCACGGAGGGGGGCGGTGAGGGTGGCGGGCAATCGCCGGAGCGGGTTGCGCGCGCAG
>CAYMJK010000450.1:0-9810 GCA_964390535.1 uncultured Phycisphaeraceae bacterium
GGAATCATGCCGTACTCGATGGCATCCTGCGGCGTCGCCTGGGCCAGCAGCGCCTCGCGATGCTGGTCGGCAGCCTGGGCGCTCTCGGTGCTGAAGCCGATGCGGCTGCGCCCGACGCGCCGCCGGATGATGTCCTCCATCCCGACGAACGTGCCGCCGCAGATGAACAGGATGTTCTTGGTGTCGAGCTGAATGTACTGCTGCTCGGGGTGCTTGCGCCCGCCCTGCGGCGGCACGTTGGCGACCGTCCCCTCCAGCATCTTCAGCAGCGACTGCTGCACGCCCTCGCCCGAGACGTCGCGAGTAATCGAGACGTTGTGGCTGGTCTTGCCGATCTTGTCCACTTCGTCGATGTAGATGATGCCGCGCTGCGCCGTCTCCAGGTCGTAGTCGGCGCTCTGCAGCAGCTTCAGCAGCAGATTCTCCACATCCTCGCCGACATAGCCGGCCTCGGTGAGCGTGGTCGCGTCGCCGATCGCGAACGGAACCTTCAGCATCCGCGCCAGCGTGCGCGCCAGCAGCGTCTTGCCCGACCCCGTCGGCCCGATCAGCAGAATGTTCGACTTCTCCAGTTCGACCGACTGATCATCGCCCTCGGCATGCACCAGCCGCTTGTAGTGGTTGTGCACCGCCACCGAAAGCGCCCGCTTCGCCGCGAACTGCCCGATCACGTACTGATCAAGAAACTCCTTGATCTGGCGCGGCGCCGGAATCTCGCCCAGCGCCGGAGCGACGCCGCTGACGCGCTTGCGCTCCTGGCGGAAGATGTTCTGGCACAGGTCGACGCAGTTGGGGCAGATGTAGACCTCGTTGGGGCCCTCCACCATCGGGCCGACCTCGCGGCTGGTCTTGCCGCAGAACGAGCACGTCGTCACCCGCCGGCCACGAAACCCCGAATCGCTCGCAGTCGGGCCCTCTCCACTCGATCCGTCGCGCGTGTTCTTGGCCATCGAGTCCCTCAGGGTCCGGAAAAAACTCTCGTGGAAAAAATCAGGCGGCGCCCGACCGGATCAGTCTATCGGCGGTTGGCTCGGTCTGCTGGAATGCCGCGTCAGACACGGAAATCGCCCGGGACTATCGGTCCTGATCGTCCTCATGAGCCCGCCTTGCGGTCTCTGCGTCCGCCGACGCCGGACTCGCCGCGGGCGGAGGCGGCTCGTCGCGCCCGGCGAGCCTCGAGGCCATCCGGCGGCGCACTGCATCGTACTCCTCCTCGGTGATGGTTCCCTCCGCTTTCATCCGTCTCAGGTGCTCGAACATTCCCACAGCAGGCTCAGAATCCGGCCGCAGCAGGCGCCGGCGCAGGGCCACCAGCAGCACGCTCAGCACGATGAGGGCCCCGATCATGAAACCGATCCAGAGCAGGGCGCGCCCGACCGCCGTCGAGTCTGCCTGCGCCAGTTGCAGCGTGAAGAAGCCGCCCATCGCCTGAGTTTACGCGTCCCCTCAGCCGCTGGACCCGATCATTTCCCTGATGGGGTTGAGCAGCCGCGGAATCGCCACCGCCTGCACCAGTTCGTCCCCGCGCGCAGCCAACTGATCCAGGTCTCCGGGCAGATCCTGAATGCTCCGCGCCGGGCCGTACCGGCGCAGGGTGACGTAGACGCTGATCGGCTCCGAAGCCGCCTCCGGCCCACGGGCCAGCCGCGGCGCGCCCGTCTTCACCTCGAAGAACGCCTCCAACGCCCCCTCTCCGTCAAGGGCCACCCCGAAGGCGGGCTGGCACTCGATCAGCGAGAAGCCGCGCTGATCCATGGCGCCGGCCAGCGGCGAGCCGTCGAGCAGGGCACACGAGACGATGGCGCTGTGGTCGCCATCCGCCGGAAGGTCGAACCCGAAAAGCAGTTCCAGATAATCGACATCGAGCGGCGTCACGCCGAGGTAGTACGGCGCCAGTTCGAGCAGCGCCCGGTGCATCCGCAGCGCTTCGTCCGGCTCGTCCGGGTTCACGATGCCGGCGCGCAGGTCGCGCGCCCTGACCGCCAGCCAGCGGCCGCGCTGATCGGCGCCCGCCTCCAGGGCCAGCTCGTCGCGATAGTTCCGCACGTGCTCCAGATCCGGAAACTGCCGGCGCATGCGGTCGAACAGGTCGAGCAGCGGCTGCCGCTCGCGCGGCAGTTCCAGCTTCATCGCCAGTTTCACGTTGAGATAGAAATCGCTGCAGAGCGCGTTGTAACTGTGTGCCATTCCGTGGCGTCCTGATTGTGGCGTCCAGATCCCTGACGACGTTCGCGCACAGTGTAGCGGCATTTCCCCCCGTCACGAACCGACAGGAACCCGAACAGGGCGCAGGTGCCACTGACGGCCGCCGTCAGTGGCACGAGTGGCGCCGCATCACCCACGCCGCATCGGCTGCCTCCGCCAGTACGTCAGCGACCGCCACACCCACTCCACCGGCCCGAACCGGTAGCGGGCCAGCCAGAGCGGACTCCAGACGAGCTGCGCCGCCCATGCGCCCAGCACCACCAGCAACTGCTCCAGCCGGTTCATCGTCCCGTACAACCCGAGCCCGTACCCATAGAAGACCAGCGACGCGATCACGCTCTGCGCCAGGTAGTTCGTCAGCGCCATCCGCCCGGCCGCCGCCAGGCACCGGCCGAGCAGGCCGAGCGCCCCCAGCTTCACGAGCAGCAGGATCAGCCCGGCGTGGCCCAGCGCCATCGGGATCGAGCCGACCCCGTTGAACTGCATCCCCAGAAAGTTCAGCTTCCCCACATCGAAGCCATGTCCAATGTTGTAGACGAGCCCGAGGATCACCAGGGGCAGCCCGATCGCGTACCCCCCGATCGCCAGCGCCAGGTATGTCCAGGCCGACCGCTCGCCCGTGAGCACACGAAGCCTCGTGAGTGCAGCGCCGATGAGCATGAGGCCCGCCGCCCGCCAGAACAGGAAAACGGGAATGACGTAGAGGTGCATGAACAGCGCCGACTTAGCCCGCACGGGCAGCAGCTCGAAATACGAGCCGCGATGATCGGCGATCTGCTCCTCGAGCTGCTCCGCGCTCGGCGCATAGGTCTCGGCCATGTCAGCGCGCATCTTGGCGAACGCCTCGGGACCGCCTGTCCAGTCTGCCATCCGCTCCTCGGCGCCGGGGGCGAAGATCGCCGCGATCCACCATCCGCTCGCCAGCATCAACAACTGTCCGATGATGAGGAAGACCGCCGCCATCGCGAGCATCCATCCCGGCGCCAGCCGCCGAACCCACCACAGCAGCACGAGCCCGCACACCGCGTAGGTCACCAGGATGTCCCCATCCCAAATGAGATAGGCGTGGATCAACCCCAGCGCGAGCAGCCAGCCCATCCGCCGCAGCCATAACCCCCGCACCTGCCCCGCCTGCGCCGGCGCCTCAGCCTTGCGCCCGTACAGCACGACCCCCGCCCCGAACAGTATCGAGAAGAGCGCCATCATCTTCAGGTCGAAGATCGTGTGCGTCAGGATGTAGACCGACCGGTTCACACCCGCGAACGGCTCGTGAACCGTCGGATTCCAGTACGCGCCGAGCGGCATCGCGAACATCGCGATGTTCATCGCAAAGATGCCGAGCACTGCGACGCCCCGCAGCACATCCAGCGCGTCATGCCGTCCGGCGCCCTCGACCGGCCGGAGCTGGTCCGGCGTCGCCCCCGACGCCTCAGTCGCACCCGCCCCCACCGCCCCCCCGCCCGCTACCTCGCCTGCAGTATCCACTTCATCACCCCCCCAACGTCGCGCAGGTCCTCCACTGCCAGATCCGCCTGATCCAGATCAGTCCGCGAGTACCTGCCGGTTGCCACGCCCAGAATGCGGCATCCCGCCGCCCGCGCGCACGCCACATCGTGCGGCGTGTCCCCGATCACGATCACCTCCTCCGGCCCCAGCGCCGCCCCCGACAGCCGGCAGTGCGCCTCGATCGCCACCGGGGCCAGATGCTCGCGCGCCGGCGGGTCGTGCGGCGAGCCGTCGCCCCACACCGCCACTTCGAAGTGCTCGGCGTCGATCCCTGCCGCGGCAAGCTTCAGGCGCCCCGTCTCCGGAAAGTTGCCTGTCAACAGCCCCACCGTCACGCCCGGCGCGCCCCGCAAGGCCCCCACCAACTCGATCGCGCCCGGAAGCGCGCGCGCAGCCCCGACCCGCCCCAGCCGCTTCTGCAGCGCCATGTGATAGCCGCGCCGCATCGCGATCTCCCGGTCCGGCGTCACGGCCTGCCCGTTCATCGCGAGCAGGTCGCGCACGATCAGCGGATCCAGCCGCCCCGCGAACTCCACCCCGTCGGCCGTGAACGGCTCGCCGTAGAGGATCCGCCCGGCGTCCACGAGCGACGCCATCCCGGCGCCATCCGCGTTCAGGAGCGTGCAATCGATGTCGAACAGCACCAGCATCGCTCACCCGCCCTCTGCCGCCGGGCGCATCAGCGCCGGATCTCGAATCTCTGCTCGTCCTCGCGGATCGGGACGCTCGTCTCATCCGCAGCCAGGATCAGGTCGCCCATCCGCGCCCCGAGGGCCTCCAGGAACTCCCGCGTCGCCTCCGCCTCGCCCTGGGTCTCCAGAGTCACGGCGCCATCAGGATCATTGCGAACCCAGCCGGTCACGGGATGAGCCCGCGCAATCGACAGGGCAGTGGCGCGAAACCCGACGCCCTGGACCCGCCCGCTGTACCGAACCCGTACCCGCTGCGCCATTTTGCTCCCAGTCCGAGAACCACCTCCGGCGCCGTCCCAGAGGCCCCAACGTCAACCCGCGACAGTCCGCGGCAATTCCACGCTTGACTTCCGCGCCATCTTCATGGCGGCGCGCCGGATTGAGGCTAGTCTTTCTTCATCGATCCGCCTGGGCGCAATTCCCCATAGCCCCGGCAAAAATCGATATCGGGCGAGCGCCCGCGATGAAGAAACGGAGCCGCCGGTGACCTTCGCACGGAGCAGCGACGACCGGGACCGCGTCAAAGGCGCGACGGACATCGTGCGCCTGATCGGCGAGCACGTCACCCTCCGGGCTAAGGGCCGCGAATACGCCTGCCTCTGCCCCTTCCACGACGACCACAACCCCTCCATGTACGTCGTCCCGACGAAGCAGATCTACCACTGCTTCGTCTGCGGCGCCGGCGGCGATGTCTTCGACTTCGTCATGGGCTATCACCGGATGGAGTTCCGCGAGGCGCTGGAGTACCTCGCCGACCGCGCTGCCATCAAGCTCTCGGAGACGCCCCGCCCATCCGGCGCCGGTGGGGGCGCCAGCGGCTCGCCGGGGCTCGCCCGGTCCGACCTCCTCACCGCCTGCAGCGTCGCCCAGTCCGTCTTTCGCGCGGTACTCAAGCGCGATGACCTCGGGCGCCCCGCCCGCGAAGCGCTGCGCGCCCGCGGCGTCTCGGAAGCCATGATCGAGCGCTTCGGACTCGGCGCCAGCCCCGATCGGCCCGATGGCCTCGCCAGCGTCGCCCTCGGCAAGGGCCTGCCGGTGGCGGCGTTTGCCGAGGCCGGCCTGCTCTATGCCGACCGCGGCCCCCCGGCAGATGTCTTCCGCGGGCGCATCATGTTCCCGATCCGGGATCAACTCGGGCGGGCCATCGCGTTCGGCGCCCGCGTCATCGGCGATGGCGAGGGGCCCAAGTATCTGAACTCGCGCGAGACCCGCATCTTCCACAAGTCCGACGCCCTCTACGGCCTCTCCGAGGCGAGCGAGGCGATCCGCGCCACCCGCCTCGCGGTCGTCGCCGAGGGATACACCGATGTCATCGCCTGCCATCAAGCCGGCGTCTGCAACGTCGTCGGGACGCTCGGCACCTCGCTGACCACCGGCCACGCCCGCGTGCTCCGGCGCCTGTGCGATCGCGTCGTGCTGCTGTTCGATGGCGATGAGGCGGGGCTCCGCGCTGCCGATCGCGCTGCCGAAGTCTTCTTCCGCGAGCCTGTTGATGTCTCCGTCGCGACGCTCGCCTCGGTCAGCGACGCCAAGGACCCTGACGAACTGCTCCGGCGCCCCGACGGCGCCGACCTGCTCGCCCAGGCCATCGACCGCGCCACCGATCTGCTGACCTTCCGCATCGCCCGCCTCCGCGCCCGCCTCGCCGACGCCGGCCCCGCCGCCATGGCCCGCGCCATCGAGGAGGAGATCGCCAGACTGGCCGACCTCGGCCTCCGCGACATCTCACCCGTGCGGCGTCAGATGGTGGCCCGCCAGATTGCGCGCATCGCGGGCGTTGACGAGGCGTCGATTCTGCGCGCGATCCCGGCCGGCCGCTCCTCGCGCCGGGCGGCCGAACCCGAAGTGAGGCCCGCCGGGCTCGCCGCCGCCGAGCGGGCCCTGGGGATCCTGCTGGCTCATCCGGCGCTCGGTCTCGGGCTCAGCGAGGACCATGCGAGCCTGCTGGCGCCCGCGGCGATGCCTTCCGAGGGCGCCGCGGCAGTCGCCGCCGTGATTGCCCAGCTTCTCGCCGATGGCGAACCGCCCGCCCTGGATCAGGTCCTGCAGGCGCTGGAGACGGCCGGACGGCCCGAGGCGGTGCGCTACGAGCGAGCCATCACCACCAGCGATTCCGCCGATGCCGAGATCGCCGCCCTCGAACTGCGACAGATTCTCGCCCGCCTGGCGCAGGACGCCACCCCCGCGCTCACCGCCGACACCCCCCTTGCGGCCCGGCTGGAGGCGATCCGCCGCAGCCGCAGCGGTTTCGGCCCCGACCGCCGCCGCAGCCCCGCAATCCCGACAGCACCCGAACGGTAGCATTTCACGGCGCCGGCCGACCTCGGCGCTACGATTCTTCGATCGCACGATAAATGAGCCAGCAGTTGAGCGCCATTACGAATCTCGACCCAGCCGTTGCCGAACTCGTCGAACTGGCGAAGCGGCGCCGCTGGCTCAGCTATGAAGAGCTGAACAACACCCTGCCGGACGACATGGTCGAGCCCGGCCGCATTGACGAGCTGCTCGCCGTGCTCGATGCCGGGCCCGTCGAACTCATCGATGAACTCGAGTACCGGGCTCGCCTGTATCGCGAGGCGGGCTGCGCCTGTCCTGGCACATGCGATGGCGACACCGCAGCGGCCCCCGCCAACGGAAACGCCAACAGAAACGGCAACGGAAACGCCAACGGGACCAGCAACGGCAACGGGAACGGTCACACCGCGCCCACCGATGGCGCAGCGGCCATCCAGTCGCTCAACGCGTGCGATCGCGCGCTGAGCGTCCCCGGCGGCCAGCGGGTTGCCGAGGCGGCGCATCTGCGGGCCCACACCCGCGCTGTGCAGCCGCCGCCGATCGACGTGCGCCTGCTGCAGGAGGTCGGCGAGGCGGACGGACCCGATGGCGCCGCCGCGCCCGGCCCGGGGCGCGTCGATGATCCCATCCGCATGTATCTCTCGCAGATGGGCTCCATCCCGCTGCTGACGCGGCCCGAGGAGGTCCGGCTCGCGAAGAAGATCGAAACCACCCGGATGATCTTCCGCCGCCGCTGCTTCGAGAGCGACTACATCGCGCAGCAGGCCGTGGACATGCTCCGCCTGGTCGCCAGCGGCGATCTCCCCTTCGACCGCACCATGCGCGTCTCGACCGCCGAGGAGAAGGCCCGCGAGCGCATCGCCGCCCGCCTGCCGCACAATCTCGCCACCGCGCAGCAACTGCTCGACCGCAACCGCGCCGACTGGGAGCGCCTGGAGGACGAGTCGCAGCGGCTCCCCGCCGCCGCCCGGCGCGAACTCGAGGCCGCCATCTGCGCCCGTCGCCGGCGCATCGCCACCCTGCTCGACGAGCTCTCCCTGCGCACCGGCCGCGTCATCCCGCTCATGCGCAAGCTCCGAAGCGTGGCCCGCAAGATGCAGACGCTCCACGACAGCCTGGCTGCCCCCGATGGCCGCGATCAGGACGATCTGGAGGTCATGGCCGAGGAACTCGCCGGCCTCCGGGCCTTGGTCCTTGAGGAGCCGGAGGCCCTCATCCGCCGCGTTCGCGACATCGACGCGGTGTTCTGGGAGTACGAGCAGGCCAAGCGGGACCTCTCCGGCGGCAATCTGCGGCTCGTCGTCTCCATCGCCAAGAAGTATCGCAACCGCGGCCTCGGCTTCCTCGATGTCATCCAGGAGGGCAACACCGGCCTCATGCGGGCGGTGGACAAGTACGAGTACAAGCGCGGCTACAAGTTCAGCACCTACGCCACCTGGTGGATCCGCCAGGCCATCACCCGCGCCATCGCCGATCACGCCCGCACCATCCGCGTCCCCGTGCACATGATCGAGATGATGGGCCGGCTCCGCACCATCCAGAAGCAGATGCTGCAGGAAACCGGATGCGAGCCGACCATCGAGGAGCTCGCCAACCGCGCCGAGATGACGGTCGCCGAGGCCCGCCGCGTGCTCCGCACCGGCAGAACCCCCGTCTCCCTCGACCGCCCGGTCGGCGATGGCGAAGACAGCTCCTTCGGCGACTTCATCGAGGACGAGAGCCAGGCCTCCCCTTCCGAGCGCGTCAGCGGCGATGCGCTCAAGCAGCGCATCGACAAGGTGCTCCTCACCCTCAGCTACCGCGAACGCGAGATCCTCAAGCTCCGCTACGGCATCGGCGACGGGTACACCTACACCCTCGAAGAGGTCGGCCGCATCTTCAAGGTCACCCGCGAGCGCGTCCGTCAGGTCGAGGCCAAGGCCATCCGCAAGCTGCAGCATCCCACCCGAGCCCGCACGATCGAGTCGTTTCTGGATGGCCGCGCCGAACGCGCCCCCGACGTGCGCCGCGCCCGCCGCGCCGAGTGACGCCGGCCGCTGGTGACTACTCGAACCGCAGCGCCCGCACCGGGTCCATCTGCGCTGCCCGCCACGCCGGGACCAGCGCCCCCAGCAGGCTCACCAGCGCCCCCGCCCCCATCACGATCGCGAACTTGGCCGCATCCGGGCTCGCCGGAATCTCGGTGAAGTAGTAGATGTCCGGGCTCCAGACCGTAACGCCCAGCGCGCTGCCCAGCCACTCGTGGATCGCGTTGATGTTCCGCACGATCAGCCCCGCCAGCGCTCCGCCGATGATCGCCCCGATCACACCGATTACCAGCCCGTACCGCAGCCACAGCCACGCCACCCCCGCCCGGCTCGCCCCGATCGCCCGCAGAATGCCGATGTCGCGCGTCTTCTCGCTGATCATCGCCCAGAAAATCGCCAGCACCAAAAAGACCGCCGTCACGCTCACCACGCAGAAGATGAACATCACCAGCACGATCTCCTTGCGCACCGCGCCGATGAAGATCGCGTTGCGCTCCTCGAAGCTCGTGATCACCCCCGCCTGCTGCGGCGGGACCTCCCCCGGATGCCGCGCCGCGAACTCGGTGTAGACCTCCTCCACCCGCTGGCGCACCGCCTTCGCAGGCGCCCCCGGGGCGGCCCGCACGACCACCGTCGTCACCCGCGCCGGCCGCTCACGGGTGATCTCGATCGCCCCCTCCGCCGCTTCAATGAGCTCGGCCGGATTGAAGTCCGCAGCAACCTCGCCGCGCGCGCCCATCTGCAGCATCTCCTGCAGCGTCGCCAGCGGCACGAAGACGAACGAGCCGTCATACGCCATGTTCCCCGAGTACAGCTCGTTGGCGATCGGCAGCGACCGCGACGCCACATCCACGTACAGCCCCTGGCGCGGCAGCACCGTCAGCGTCACCGACTGATCCGCGCTGAACTCCTCGTCCCACGCCCACGAGCCGTCGGGCTCGAATCGCTTCGTCTTGCCGAGCACGAAGTAGTTTCCCGGCTTGCGGATGTTCTTCCCCATGAGCTGAATGCCGATCACCGCGGCAGGAACCGGCGCCCCGGCCGGTCCCGGCTCCGACAGCGTCAGCCCGTGCCGCAGCTTCTCT
>CAYMJK010000451.1:0-6032 GCA_964390535.1 uncultured Phycisphaeraceae bacterium
CCCGAGGCCGCCTCCGCGATGTCAATCTCGCTTGAAAAAACGGGCGTCACACGCCCGTCGGGCGCCCGGTGCTGATGGCGATCCTTGGCGACCTCGATCCAGTTCGTGTTCCACGGCGCCGCGCTCGATGCGCGAGCGAAATCCAGGTTCACGCGAAGCGGCGTTCGGCCGGCGTCCAGACCGTTGATGCGGACTTCGGCCTCCGGAACGCTGCTTTCGATAACCACCTGGTGAGTCGCGGCAAGCGCCGGCAGGTCAAATCGCAGGGCCCACGGCTCGTCGGCTGCCTTCGCCTCGGACCAGAAGATTGATCGCCGCTCAGCCTCGAACCCCTCCAGCTCGACTCGCACCTCGACCGGCGTCTTCGGGTCGTGCCACTCGATCCGTCGTTCTGAAACCGGCGTCTGGCCGACCGACTCGCCATTGACGAGAACCGCGGCTCCAGGAGGACTGCTCTCGACTCGCAGCACCCTCACACGCTCCACGCAACTGCCGAGCGTAGACAAGACAGCAAGAGAGCCGAGAAGGCCGGCGACGCATGCTCGCGATCTGTTCACATTGATTCCCCCGATACCTTGATTCCGATCCACCGTGCTACCCCCGCTCACGAGCCGGGTGAGCCGCAGCGTATCACGGTCGTGCCTGATCCGCAACCCCCGGCTTCCTGACTCCTACGGCGCCCTTAGACCCACCCGCTACCCTACCCTCCCGCTCGAAACCCCCACTACTCCCGGAGAAGGGCCCGCGACACCGCGGCAGACGGATCATGGAGCGACGGCAGTTCGAGCAGCTCGCGATGGAGCACCTGGACGCCGTCTACCGGATGGCCTTCCACCTCACCCGCAATCCGGATGAGGCCGAGGATCTCACGCAGGAGGTCTACCTGCGGGCCCTCCGCCCCACGAGCTCCGAGAACTTCGAGACCCGCGGCGGGGGCATGCGGGCCTGGCTCTTCACCATCGCCCACAACACCTTCTACAGCCGCATCAAGCGGGAGCGCAAGGCCCCGAAGACCGTCGGGGAGTTCTTCACCGAGGAGGCCGCCACCACCCCGCCCGACGAGGCGCCCCCAACCTGGAACCTCGCGACCCTCGATTGGGAGCACGTGGATGGCCGGATAAAGCGGGCCATCGAGGAGCTCCGCCCGGAGTTCCGGGAGGTGCTCCTCATGTGGGGCGTCGAGGGGCTGAAGTACCGCGAGATCGCCGAGATCCTGGAGGTCCCCATCGGCACCATCATGAGCCGGCTGCACCGGGCAAGAAAGCTGGTCGCGGAGAAACTCGGGGAACAACCGGGGGCGGCAGAGGAGTTAGGAATTTCGCACCGCACGCAGATGGAGTAAGGCTGGTGACTGGGAGGTCTGGGCAATCTGAACTGGAGGGCGTTCCCCTCGGACGCGGCGCCATGCTGCGGGCCGCCGCCGATGGCGAGTTGTCCCCTGCGCAGCGGGCCGAACTCGAGGCCACCCTCACCGAGAGCGAGACCGGCGCGATCGCGACCGAGGCCGCTCTCCGACAGGCTGTAGGACGAGTGATGGCCGGACCGGTGGCGCCCGCGGGCCTGCGCGACCGCGTGCTGGCCGCGGCAGGCGCGGCCGATGCGACCGCCGAGGCCTATCCCGATCTCGAAGACGATGCGCCGCCCGCCCCGATCCCGATGGCGCCTTGGCTGCGCCCGCTGAGCGTTGCCGCGGCAGTGATCCTGATGGTGGCCGGCGGGATGCTGATCCTGCGCGCGGCCGGCGGGGGCGCATCGCCGGCGCCGCGGCAGCAACTCGCATCCGGCGACGCCGGCGGAGAGATCCAGTTGGTCGAGCTGCGCCAGTTCATGACGCAGGAGCATGACCGCTGCTTCCGCGATGAGGACCACGCCGCCCGCAAGTTCTCCGAGGCGCGGCTCGCGGAGATTCCCGAGCGCTTCCGCGATCTGCTGGGCTCGGAGATCTCGATCGAGGAGATGCTGAAGGCGGGGCTCACGCTCGAGGGCGCCGGAAAGTGCCATGTGCCCGGGCCGGGCAAGTCGATCCACCTGCGGCTGCGCGCTGTGCTGCCGGACGGGCCGCTGAACCTCAGCCTCTTCGTGCAGAACGATTCGCCGAACCGCCTTGCGCTGCAGGAAGGCGCACCCTACGAGCTGACGCCGGCGGACGGCAGCGCGGCGAAGCTGAAGATCATCGCCTGGCGCCGCGCCGGCCTTGCCTACTACCTCGTCGCCGAGCCCGAGGCCTGCGAACGCGTCCGGGCCGCGATGGGCCGCGGCGGCCCCTGCGAGCGGCTGTAGGGCTTGAACCACAGATAGCACAGATGAAGGCAGGGATGGCTTTGCCGTGAGGAATCTGCGCCGCCGCCGCGCGCGGAACGGAGCCCCCCTCCCGGCCCGCCTCCGATGTCCTCTGCTCCAATCCTGCCTCCCATCTGTGTCATCTGTGGTTACCCCTCCCCGGCGTCCTTCGCGGCGTTACCAATGCGTTACAGCCCGCCGGCCGATCAAACCGTACCTTGTAGAGTGACGGAGACTCGCACAACGCGTACGGAGCCCTGACATGACACGCACTCGCCCGCTGGCCGCATTCGCCCTCCTCGCCGGGACGCTGATCGGCGTTCCCGCCCTCGCCCAGAACGACCGCGCGACGGCGCCCGCCGCCGCAGCCCATCCGGAGCCAGAGCGGGCCCTGGTGCAGATCGCGCTGCTGCTGGACACCAGCAACAGCATGGACGGCCTGATCAACCAGGCGAAGACGGAGTTGTGGTCGATCGTCAACGAACTGGCGACAGCGCGGGCGCATGGCGCCGGACCGGCGCTGCAGGTCGCCCTCTACCAGTACGGCAACAACGGGCTGGACAGCAAGACCGGCTGGGTGCAGCAGGCCCTCCCGTTCACCGATGACCTGGATGCCGTCAGCGAGAAGCTGTTCGCTCTGACCACCAACGGCGGGCAGGAGTACTGCGGCTGGGTGATCCAGGACGCCACGCAGCAGTTGGAGTGGTCGAGGGACCCGCGGGCGCTGAAGATGATCGTGATCGCGGGCAACGAGGGGTTCGATCAGGGCAAAGTGGACTTCCGCTCCAGCGTGCCGCAGGCGATCGGCCGCGGCGTGATCGTCAACACGATCTTCTGCGGGCCGGATGCGGAGGGGCGCGCCAGCGGCTGGCTGGAGGGCGCCCGGCTCGCCGACGGCGAATACCACAGCATCGATTCCGATCAGGCCGTGGCGCACATTCCGGCGCCGCAGGATGACGAACTGGTGCGCCTGGGGACGATGATCAACACGACCTATCTCGGGTATGGCGCCAGCGGCGCCGCCGGCCGCGAGCGGCAGGAGGCGCAGGATGCCGCGGCCGAAGAACTCGCGCCCGCGGCGAGCCTCGGGCGCGCTGCGGCGAAGGCGAGCGGCCTGTACGTGAACACCACGTGGGATCTCGTGGATGCCGTGGAGCAGGAGGCGGTGAAGCTCGATGACCTCGAGTCCGATGAGCTTCCCGAGGAGATGCGCACGATGACGCTGGACGAACAGCGCGCCTACATCGCGGCCAAGTCCGCCGAGCGGGCCGAGATTCAGCAGAAGATCCAGACGCTGCAGGCCCAGCGCGATAAGTACGTTGCGCAGAAGCGCCGCGAACTGGCCGCCTCCGGCGCCGAGCAGACGCTGGGCGAGGCCCTCATCGCCGCCATCCGCGCCCAGGCCCAGGAGAAGGGTCTGGCGTGGGAAGACAAGTAGCGCCGCCGCCGGTGGCAGCTGCCAGAGGCGATCAGAGGAGCAGAGTCATCCGCGGGACGCCAAGGACCCGATCGGCCTGCCGCGGATCATCTCCGTCAAGGCGGGGAGGAGCCACTGTCGAGCCACCCAGGCGACGACATCCACGCACACCGCGTCGCCGAAGCCCCAGAGCGCCTGATTGATGCGCACATCGCTCGCCAGCCGGAAGTCGGGCGCCCCCATCAGGCGGGCGCACTCGCGGGCCGAGAGCAGCCGCGCATCGAACCGGCCGTGACCCGCGCGCAGCAGCATCTGCCGGGCGCTCCCACCGCGAGGCGTGCGCAGGCAGCCGGCGAGGCCATCGGTCCGAAGCTCGGCCATGGAACTGCCACTGCGCATGCGCCGGAAGATGGCGCCGTACTCGTAGCGGGCGCCATCCCGCATGGCATCGGCTGCGCGCCGGTGGCGCGGGCTCATCTGGCCGAGCAGCTTCTCGACGCGGGCCCGGTCGAACCATGCGGGGTCGTCATCCGGCGGGTCGTCTATCACGTCGCGCAGGGTCGCCGTCCGCCGCGGGAGGGGCGGCTCCGGGCGCAGGGCCCATGGGAGCGACGCGTGCCCCGCGATGAAGCCAGCGAGCCGATCCGGGCGCAG
Organism: uncultured Phycisphaeraceae bacterium; assembly: GCA_964390535.1. Classification (GTDB taxonomy): domain Bacteria; phylum Planctomycetota; class Phycisphaerae; order Phycisphaerales; family UBA1924; genus CAYMJK01. Next base: position 4,352 of record CAYMJK010000451.1, read on the forward strand.
CGGCCCGGCGCATAGCGTCGGGTCGAGCCACGGCCCGGGCGGCGCCAGGCGATCGAGCATGCCGACGACGAACAGCCGCGGCCGGCTCTGCGGCACGAAACAGGCGGCATCCACGATGAATGTGTCGAGCCGGTACCCGAGGTCGGCGAGGAGCGTCAGACAGGTCTCGAAGTCCTGGCCGGCGCGCGCGCCGAGCAGGCCCACGACATTCTCCAGCAGCACCAGCGGCGGCCGGCGCTCACCGAGATCGCCGAGCAGGTCGATGAAACGCAGGTAGGCGCCCGAGCGCGTGTCGCGCGACAGCCCCTTCTGTGCGCCCGCCAGCGACAGGTCGGTGCACGGAAAACTCGCGGTCGCGATGGCCGCGGAGGGAAGGTCGGCGGCCTGCACGGCGTGGATGTCGCGGTCGTCGAAGATGGCGGCGTCACCCGGGGCGTTGTGCAGGTAGAGGGACTTCTTGTCCGGGTCGTTGTCGTTGGCGTAGGTGGCGCGGAATCCTTCGCGGGCGAGGCCCTCGCGCATGAGGCCGATGCCGGCGAAGAACTCCAGCGCGTGGCGCGACGCGGCCGCGGCGAGGGCGGGATCGGCCTCGGCGACCGCCGCTCCCGCATTCGCCGCATCCCGAAGTTCAACGATGCGCTCCGCCACGCCATCGGGATCATCCTGCACATCGCGCTCCCACAGTCGCAGCACCGTCCACCCCGCGTTCACCAGCGCCGCCGTGCTCGCCAGATCGCGGCCCATGGTGCGCCGAACTTTCTCGACCCAGTACTCCGCCCGCTCGGCCCGGTCGAACTGCTGCTCCAGCGCCCCCAGCCCGCGCCGGCGCCACTGCACCCCGTGCCACAGCTCGCCATCGACGAACACCGCCACCCTCGCCCGGCGCAGCACGATGTCCGGCTTGCCCGGCAGGTCGCGGCAGTTGGCCCGGAAGCTGACCCGCCGGCGGCGCAGGGCCCGCTGCAGATCGGTCTCGAGCGCGTTCTGCTCGCCGGTGACCCGGCGCATCAGTCGGGTGCGCTCGCGGGATGTCAGGAAGTCAACGCCGGGCATGGGGAGTCAGAGCACAACGTTCAAAGCACAAAGCACACATCGGCATGAATGCCGACGCTCTGGGCGCGCCTCTTCAATGGATTGCCTGCGGCGCCTTCGCGGCCGGGCGGTCATAGGCGTACTTCGGCGCCCAGTCGGCCCGCCCCTCGGGCAGGAGATCCATCAGATGCCAGATCGGGCAGTAAAGGTCGCCGGGGCCGAAGATGGTCCGCCCGGTGCGCACGATCGAGCCGTCCGGATTCTTCCGGAAGGCGCTGGCGCCCGGCCAGAACTTCCCCGGCTCGGGCTCGAAGCCGAGGTCCTTTGCGAAGCTCGAGCCGGCGCAGCTCGCCATCGGAAAGCGCCAGCCGCGCCCCGCGGCGAACTCGCGCTGCACCTCCGGCTCATCCGGCGAGACCACCACGAACGCCGAGCGATCCAGGTAGTGCTCGGCCTGTCCGCTAAAGCCGTCGGCCCAGAGCGTGCAGTAGGAGCACTTGCGGCCCATGTTGTGGATCACGAGCAGTTCGTCGCGCCCGCCGAAGAGGGCGCTCAGGCTGGTCTCCCCGTTGCCGGTCTTCAGCCGGTAGTCCGGAACCGGCTCCGCCGGGGCCAGCCGCAGGGCCTCTGAGAGCCGCTGGGCGGCGTG
>CAYMJK010000452.1:0-6876 GCA_964390535.1 uncultured Phycisphaeraceae bacterium
CCGGTGCCGCCGATGTACATGCCCGGCCGCTTCCGGACGGCCTCCAGGCCCTCCAGAACGCTGATGGCAGTCTCGGAGTAATCCGCCGCGCCCTGGGCGTTCTTGGAGAGCGCGCCGGGCGGGTTCGTGGTGGTTTCGCTCATACTGCTGGGGACTCCTGGCGCGCCTGCCGCACACAGAATCGGCCGCCCCGCCCGATACCGGACACACCCCGATCAACCAGGCGCCGGCGGCCATACCTTAGTATAGGGGGCTCGGGCATTCGCGGCTGTCGGCTGGCGCCGGTTTCGGGGGGCGTTTCGAGGCCCGCTGGGCCTTGTTCAAGCGCCCTTTCAGCGCCGTCTCACACGACCGCCCGCCGGGCGATCGTCGCGTCCGGCCGGGCCTCAGGGGCCTCCGCCGGCGGGGCGGCGTCATCGGTCACCTCCCACCCCGTGCGCTCGGCGAAACGCCGGCGCAGGTCCTCCGCGATCGCCGCGGCATCCAGATCGGTCCCCGCGTAGCTCACCCGCTCCAGGAAGCGCACCCTCGCCCGGCTGGTGAGCCACAGGCTCCCCCACGCCGTCGGCGTCGTCGGCGTCCCCTCGATCGAGACCAGCAGGGCGTCCGCCCCGCTGCGCCGGATGATCATCCCCACCCCCGCCTGAAACGGGAGCAGCCGCCGCTGCGGCCGCTCGATCCTCCCCTCCGGAAAGATGCCCACCACGCCCCCCGCCCGCACATGGCGGATCGCCTCCCGGGCGCCCGCGGCATCCCGCCCGGCCCGGTCCACCGAGATCACCCGGGCCCACTCCCAGACGAAGGTCCAGCGCGGGACCTTCATGTCCTGCGCCATCACCCAGCGCACCTCGAACGGGCAGGCCGCCTGCACCAGCACCGGATCGATGCCGGCGGTGTGATTGCAGATGACCACAAGCGATTTCGCCTCGTCCGGCGTCGGCCTGATGTCGCGACCCTGCACCTGCAGGCGATGGACGAGCCGGGCGTAGACCCGGACACCGTGGTACACGACGCCCCCGACCAGCCCCGGGCGCGGCCCGGCGCTGAGCCACGCGCAGACGACAGCCCATAACGTCCACGCTGCGAGCGCGATGGCGACCCAGGAAGCGACTGACACGAGATTATGTTAGCGTACGCAAAGTAATTGGCAAACGGGGCAGGCGTATTTCAGCCAGAAGCGGGGCGATTGCTCCAGTCGCGCGCGCGGCCCCGGCCTCGGGTACGTCGGCTCTCCGAGCCGACTCGGCGCCGGCCCGCGGGGCTGCCGCGAGGCGCTGCTCACTACCATCGGATGTGAGCGATCTGTTCGCCGAGCGCCGGCGCCTCAAGCTTGACGCCGCCGCGCCCCTCGCGCTGCGGATGCGCCCGCGATCCCTCGACGAATTCGCCGGCCAGCGCCATATCCTCGGCGAGGGCAAGCTCCTGCGCCGGATGCTCGATGCCGATGTCATCACCAGCCTCATCCTGCACGGCCCCCCGGGGACGGGGAAGACGACGCTGGCCGAGCTCATCGCGCAGTCATCGCGCCGCATCTTCGTGCGCGAGAACGCCGCCAGCGTGGGCGTCAAGCGCATCCGCGAGATCATCGAGGAGGGCGCCCGCCGCCTCGCCGACGATGGCCCACGGACGATCCTCTTCCTGGACGAGATCCACCGCTTCACGCGGGCCCAGCAGGATGTGCTGCTCGGCGATGTCGAGCGCGGCGTCATCACGCTCATTGGCGCCACCACCGAAAACCCGCTGTTCGCCTGCAACGCCGCCCTCGTCAGCCGCAGCACCCTCTTCCGGCTCGAGCCGCTGAGCGCCGACGACATAGTGGGCGTGCTGCGCCAGGCGATCGCCGACCCCGAGCGCGGCTACGGCGCCGAGAAGCTCACCGTCACCAACGACGCCCTCCGCGTCTGGGCCATCAAGAGCGACGGGGACGCCCGGCGGGCCCTGACCGCGCTCGAGGTTGGTGTGCTCTCGGCGCGCGCGCGACTCGGACCCGAGGCGGCGATCACGATCGACCAGGCCGCGGCGGAGGAGTCGATCCAGCAGAAGGCCACCGTCTATGACATGACCGGCGACCAGCACTACGATGCCGCCAGCGCGCTCATCAAGAGCCTCCGCGGCAGCGACCCGGATGCGGCGCTCTACTGGCTGGCCTACCTGATCGAAGGGGGCGAAGATCCGCGTTTCATCGCCCGGCGCATGGCCATTCTTGCCAGCGAGGACATCGGCAACGCCGACCCGCGCGCCATCATGGTCGCGCAGGCGGCGTGGAGCCTCGTCGAGCGCATCGGCATGCCCGAGGCTCGCATCACGCTCGCCCAGTGCGCCACCTACCTCGCCCTGGCGCCGAAGAGCAACGCGTCATACCTCGCCATCGACGAGGCGCTCGCCGATGTCCGCGAAGGGCGCACGCTCCCCGTCCCCCTTTACCTGCGCGACAGCAACACGTCGCCCGTCGCCGGAGACGCGGGCAAGGGCGTGCGCGTCCGCCAGGCGGGCGGCGAGACCTACGAATACAGCCACGGCGCCCCCGACAGCCTCTCCGGGCAGGACTATCTGGGCGTCGAGAAGTCGTACTACCGCCCCGCCGGCGCCGGGGCGGAGAAGGCCATGGCCGAGAAGCTGGCCGAGGTCCGCCAGCGCCGGCGCGAGCGCTACGGCGAGGCGCCATGACGGATGTACGCGCACAGAAGTCGGCCCTCCGCGCCAAAGCGCGCGCGATCCTGCGCGCCCTCCCCGCGCAGGACATCGCCCGCGCCTCCGAGATCATCGCGCGCCACATCGAGGCGTGGGACGGGTTCGCCCTCGCCCGCGCCGTGCTCATCTTCCTGCCGATCCCCGGCGAGTGCGACCTGCGCCCTCTGGCCCGGCGCGCCGTGACGGCAGGCAAGCGAATCTACATCCCCCGCGTCGGCTGGGAAACCTCCCACATCGTCCCCGTCCGCATCCACGATCCGGATGCGGATGCCCCGCCGGACGATCGCGGCGTGCCCACGCCCCGCGCCGATCTTCCGGACGCCGCGCTCAGCGAGATCGACCTCATCCTCGCGCCGGGCCTGTCGTTTGATCGCCGCGGCGGGCGGCTCGGCCGTTCCGGTGGCTTCTACGATCGGCTGCTGAGCGATCCGGCCTGCCGGGCGAAGGCCATCGGCGTGGCGCTGGAGGCTCAGATTGTCGAGGCGGCGCCGACCGAAGCGCACGATCAGCCGGTGGATGGGCTCGTCACGGAGGACGGGCTCATTCTGTTCGAAGATTTGCCTCCGGCCCGGCCGATCTAGCGATGTGGGGCGGCGCGCCCCGGAACAGATTTTCACGACCGATTCCACGAGAAGAGGAGCGAGGGCCGATGGCTCTGCCTTCACAGACATCGTCGGGCGCCCCGGGCGGGCGCTCCAAGCTCGGGCGCTCTGGCCGGCGGCGCGGCGGGGGGCGGCGGAAGTTCGCCCTGATCGCCCTCGCGGTCGCCGGGGGGGGAGCCGGGCTCTGGCTCGTCCTGCGCTCCGGGCCTGCCGACGCCCGCGCCGAAGCCGACCCGACCACGCTCGCGATGAACGGCCCGCAGCCCGAGGCCCGGCCGCCGCAGCCCGCCCCGGTGGAACTCACCCAGCGTCGCGGCAGCGCGGCCCCGGCCGAGCCGGATGCCCCCTCCCGCGCCGAGGAGGACCTCGCCCCACCCGAGCCGGCGCCCGCCCCGGCGCGCATCGAGCGCCCTGCGCCCGCCGCGCCAACGGCGCCCACCCTTTCCGCCGGCGCCGCGGTCCGCGCCACGATCCAGGCGGGGGAGGAGAAGCTGCGGGCCAACGATCCGATCGCCGCCCGGCGCATCCTCAACGACGCCCTGCACCATCGCGACGCCACCGAGGCAGACCGCGCGACCATCCGCTCGATGATCGCGCAGATCAACGAGGACCTGGTCTTCAGCCCGCGGATGCTCCGCGATGACCCGCTGGTGGAGACCTACACCATTGAGCCCGGCGACAGTCTTGCGAAGATCACCAATGGGCTCGGCCTCGCCGTCGATTACCGCTTCCTGGCGCGGGTGAACCGGCTGAGCAGCCCCGACCGCATCAGCGTCGGGCAGACGCTCAAGCTCGTGCGCGGGCCATTCCACGCGGTCGTCAGCAAGAGCGCCTTCCGGATGGATCTGTACCACGGCCCCGGCGAGCATCCAGAGCAGTGGCTGTACATCACCTCGCGCCCGGTCGGCCTCGGCGAATCCGGGACGACGCCCACCGGCGTCTTCGTCGTCCGGCGCGAGAGCAAGCTGGTGAACCCGTACTGGACCAACCCGCGCACCGGCGAGCAGTTCGACGCCGACAACCCGCAGAACCCGATCGGCGAGCGCTGGATCGGCCTGCGCGGCCTGGGCGACGCGGCGGCCTTCGCCGGCTACGGCGTGCATGGCACCATCGACCCGGGCAGCATCGGCGGCGAACGCTCCATGGGCTGCGTCCGGATGCTGCCCGAAGATGTGGCCCTCGTGTACGAGATGCTGGCGGAGGAAGTCAGCTACGTGCACATCGTGCCGTGATGTTGGGGAAGAGCGTAGAAAGCGGAGAATAGAGAACAGAGATCAGGTCGCGACGCCTCCACGCCGGTGTTCGAGCTACGCCTGGGCGTCGGCGGCGGTTGCTCAGGAAATAGTCCCGACTCCGCGCCTCCGCGTGAGTTGCAGGCGCGAGACGGCTGCGGGCGCAGGGCCTGGGCCCGCAGCCTATGCCGAGGCGCGCAGGGCCTCGGTGACCCATGCGGGTGTCTCGCTGGTGAAGCGGTGGATGTGTTTGGCGCGGGTGAAGTAGTAGAGGGCGGCGAGGCCGGTGCCGAGGGCGCCGCCCGCGGCGACGGCGCTGTACACCAGAAGCGTCACCGTGCGCGTGAGGTCGCTCATCATTGCCGCCATCTCGGGGTCGACGGCCGCGAGTTCGGCGTCCAGCGGCGCGCCGAGGGTGGCGGCGACGCTCCACGCGGAGTAGCCGACGATCATGGCGCCGAACACGAGCTGATTGCACCCCAGCAGCCGCGCGCCGCGGGCATCGTACCGGCGGAGCAAGCCGGCGCCGGTGAACTCGCCGCAGGCGATGATCACCATGCCAGTTCCGAGCGCGAGGGCCCGCCAGTCGGGCGAGCCGAGCCCCAGTGTCGCCAGCCCCCACGCGAGTGTGAGCGATGCGAAGATCGCCGTGCCCCACCCGTTGAACCGGGCGACGGCGATCGCGCGGGCGATCTTTCTGCCGCGAGCCCGGGCGGCGCGCAGCTCGGCAAGTTGCGCTTCGCTGAGCGGGGTGGGTGCTGGAGGCGGGGTGGGGGCGGTCATGCGAGGGATGCTATCGGCCGCTAGCGCTGGGGTTGCTGAGGGGAAGCAACGGCGCTCCTGAGCGATGGCGGATTGACGGGGCGGGGGCGGGGCGATATCCTGCGGCGGCGACGATCCTCGCCGAACCCCTTCGGCCGGCCCCCAGCGTCGGCCCGCCCGCGTCTTTGACCGGGCATGGGGGCAAAGGAGGGCATACCTCCGGATCGCGGGAGCCCTGAACCCTCGCGGCCGCGCGGGTGTTGCTGCTGGGGAGCGTGCTACGGGCGGCGCCAGGAGTTCACCGGTGACCCGCAACAAGGATCAGAAGCGAATCGTCCGCGCCCGCATGCAGAAGACTGGGGAGGCGTACACCGCCGCGCGGGCGGTGGTCGCGGCGCGGAAGGGGGCAAAGCCGCCCGCGAAGTACGCCGCGCTGCGCGAGCAGTGGCCGGAGCTCGCCGGCATGCGCGACGAGAAGGTGAAGGAGAAGACGGGGCGCACGTGGGCGCAGTGGGTGGCGGCGCTGGAGAAGGCGGGCTGCCGCGCGTGGACGCATCGCGAGATCGCAAAGCACATCGGCGAGACATACCCCGCCATCAACGGATGGTGGGCGCAGACGGTGACGGTGGGTTTCGAGCGCATCTGCAGCATGCGCGAGGTCGGGCAGCGCAGCGGCGGGGCGTACGAGGCGAGCAAGAGCCGGACGTTCGGCGTGGATGTGTCGACGCTGTACGAAATGTTTCATGATGCCCGGCGGCGAAAGCGGTGGCTGCCGGAGGGGATCGCGAAGATCCGCACGGCGACGAAGGACAAGTCGATCCGGGCGGACTGGCACGATGGCACGCAGGTACACCTGTACTTCACGGCAAAGGGCGCCGGCAAGAGCAGCGTGGCGGTCCAGCACGTGAAGCTGGCGAGCAAGGCGGATGTCGCGAAGGCGAAGGCCGCGTGGGGCGAGCGGCTGGATGCGCTGAAGGAGGCGCTGTAGGGAGCCCAGCGGCGCAAGCCGCGGGCGGCTGGGTGTCCGTGGGGCGGCGCGTGTTGCATCGGGGACGTGCGGGCGAGGGCGCGGCGCGCACCAGCGGGGGTGGGGGCACAGCCGCCGGGTGCTTGCGCCCCTCGGCTCCCTTTTGGTCAGCCGCCGGCGGGCTTCGCCTGGTAGCCGAGTTGCTTGAGGCGCTGAACGACGGCGTCGCGGTGGTCGCCCTGGAGGATGATCTCCGGGCCGTCGCGACCATCGGAGAGGCCGCCGCCTGTGCCGAGTGAGGTTCGGAGGGTCTTGAGCAGGTCCTTGTGGGCGGCGCCACCCGGCGCCTCCAGTCCGGCGATGACGGTGCACCACTTGCCGCGGCGCTTCTCGCGGCGGACGCGGGGGTGTTGCGCCCGCGGCGGGACCACCTCGCCGGCGCTGTTGCGCGCGCAGTCGCACTCGGCGACCGGCCTGCCGCAGTGTGCGCACGTGACGGGGCGCTCGAGATCCGTGCCGTGGAAGAGGCCGGGCATTGGGGAGGGTATGGGGTGGGCGTCCGGAGCGGTTCGGCGGCGCGATCCGCGCTATGGGCAGCCTGCCGCGAAGGCGTTCTGGAAGC
>CAYMJK010000453.1:0-5112 GCA_964390535.1 uncultured Phycisphaeraceae bacterium
CCCGCCGACGATCTCGCCGAGCACGTGCGCTACGCGATGGCCAACGCCCCCCTTCGCGAGCACCCCTATCCGCATCTGCACATCGGCGACATCTTCCCCGCCGCATGGTACCAGCGCATGGTCGACGCCTTCCCGGCCGAGGACGAACTGCAACCGCTCAACGAGAAGTATCCGAAGCGCCTGTCCCTCCTGCTCTCGGCGCCCGGCGCTGCCGACCACCTCGCCCCGGCGCGCCGCGCCGTCTGGTCCGAGTTCGCCGCCCGCATGTTTGATGCCCGGATGCTCGACTTCATCGTCCGCCGCTTCTCCCCGGAGCTTGCCGACCGCTGCGCCGGCCGCCTGCGCCCGATGGTCCACCTGTTCCACGATGCCGGCGGCTATGGCATCGGGCCGCACGTGGACACGCTCAAGAAGGTCATCACCTGCCTCTTCTACCTGCCCGCCGACGACTCGGCCCGCGACTGGGGAACCAGCATCCTGGTGCGCGCCGGCGATCACCGCACCCCCCTCCGCCCGCATCACGAGAACGACTGGACCGGCTTCGCCCCCGCGTTCACCGCGCCCATGGTCCCGAACTCGATGCTTGCCTTCGCCGTCTCCAGCCGCAGCTATCACGCCGTCCGCCCGACGCCCCCGGGCGTCATCCGGCGCAGCCTGCAGTACTTCGTGACCATCGAGGACTGACCGGCGCCGCCCGAGCGGGAGACCTCATGCTCCACAGTCTCACCGGTCGCATGCTGCCGCGCTCGGCCCTCTTCAGCCATCGCCGCTTCCGCGAGCCGGACCTCGGCATCCGCCCCGCGCCCAGCTTCCGGATCGCGCCCTCAGACCGTGTCTTCTGCATGGGCTCGTGCTTCGCCCGCGCTGTCGGCCGCATGCTGAACGATGCCGGCGTCAACAACACCTTCGCCGGCCTCACCCACCGGTACAACATCTTCAACATGCTTCAGACCATCCGGTGGGCCATGGCGCCGGAGGAGGCGACCACCCGCCTCACCGATCACCTCGTGCAGCTCGATAGCGGCCGCTGGTTCGACCCGCATGACCGCTCGGCCCTCGCCGCCGGCTACACCTCGCCCGATGAGGCCCTCGCGACATGGCGCCGCACGCTCGAAGAGGTGCAGACCGCCCTGCGCACGCGCAGCATCTTCATCATGACCCTCGGCCTCGTCGAGGTCTGGCGCGATGGGCGCACCGGCGTCTGGCTCAACCAGCCGCCCCCGCCCGCCTCCGTCCCCGGCTTCGGCGACCGGTTCACCGTGCGCGCCACGACGCAGGCGGAGAACAAGGCCACGCTGCTCGAGTTCATTCAGCTCGTGCGCAGCATCAATCCCGCCATGCGTTTCATCATCTCCATCTCGCCGATCCCCCTCCGGGCCACGTTCTGCCACGACGATGTCTTCGTGGCCACCGCCGCCGGCAAGGCCACCCTCCGCAGCGCCGTCGATGAGGCGCTACGCGAACTCGCCGCGGCAGGCGCACGCCACATCGACTACTTCCCGAGCTACGAGATCGTCGTCTTCCAGCGCACCGGCGGGATCTTCCGAGACACCAACGACGCCGGCGCCCCCGACTGCCTCCACATCCGCGAGGACTTCATCACCAGAGCCGTCCGCCCCGCCTTCCAGCGGGCCTACCTCGCCCCCGCTCCGGTCGAGCCGAAGCCGCCCCGCCCGGCGACCCGCCACGCGACCCTCCCCGCCGCCTGACCGGCGCGCCGCCGCAGCGCATCCCCAGCCTCGCCACGGCCCGCGGGCCCGCCGAATGATCCCCCCGCCATGAGGAAGTTCTTCAACCGCTGGAGCCGGAAGCTGCACCGCTGGGGCGCCATCATCGCCGCAGCGCCCCTCGCCATCATCATCTGCACGGGCCTCGTCCTGCAGCTCAAGAAGGATGTCGGCTGGATCCAGCCGCCGACCGCCCGCGGCGAGGGCGGCCCGCCCTCCATCAGCTTCGATGCCATCCTGCAGACCGCCCGCGCCATCCCCGAGCTCGGCGTCGAGTCGTGGGACGATATCGATCGCCTTGATGTCCGCCCCGACCGCGGCATCGTCAAGGTCCGCGCCAGGAGCCGCTGGGAGGCCCAGATCGACACCGCCACCGGCGACATCGTGCAGGTGATGTACCGGCGCAGCGACCTGATCGAGAGCATCCACGACGGCTCATGGTTTCACGACGCCGCGAAGCTCTGGGTCTTCCTCCCCGCCGGCGCCATCATGCTCGCCCTCTGGCTCACCGGAATGTACCTCTGGCTCCTCCCCATCGTCACCCGCCGCCGCGGCCGCATCCGCCGCGCCGCCGCCCGCGCCCGGCGCCCCACCCCTTAACGGCCGACTGGCAACTCCACGGAAGTTCACCACAGAGGCACAGAGAGCAGATCAGAGATAGATTCAGAGAGAGGGAGAGGGGCGGGATTCTGAAGCGGTTACCGATTGTTGCGGAAGCTTCCAGATTCCTGAACACAAACTCCCCCCTCTGTGCACTCTCTGTGCACTCTGTGTCTCTGTGGTGAAAACCTGCCTTTGGTTGCGCTCATTGCCCCGTTGCATCCTCCAACCGCCGCACCCACACATTCCGAAACCGCACCGGCTCCCCATGATCCTGCAGCCGGATCGGCAGGGCGTCCGCGTGCTTCTGGTACGGCGCCCGCACCTTGTGCGATGTCGGCCCGAGCAACTCGAACCGATCCTGCACCAGCACCCCGTTGAACAGCACCGTCATCACCGCGGGCTGCGCCACCGAGCCGTCCTCCCGGAACCGCGGCCGCCGGAACATGATGTCGAAGCTGTTCCACTGGCCCATCGCGCGGCACGGGTTCACCATCGGCGGGTTCTGCCCGTAGATCGCCCCCGCCATCCCGTCCGGATACGTCTCGTTCTCCCGCGACTGCAGCACCTGCACCTCGTACAGGCCCATCAGGAAGATGCCGCTGTTCCCGCGATCCTGCCCCGTGCGATGCTCCTGCCCCTCCGGGCACATCCATTCGATGTGCACCTGGCAGTCCCCGAAGCGCTCCCGGCTCTCGATATCTCCTCCCCGCTCCACCCGCATCGACCTGTCGCCCCGGATCGTCCAGCTGATCGGCCCTCCCTCCGGCGTCTGCCACGCCTCGGTGGACCAGCCGTCGAACAGCACGATGGCGTCCGATGGCGCCGGCGCCGTCGTCTCTCCCGCATCCACCCGCGCCGGCCGCGGCCGGTCCATCGCGTGAATCGCCCACCCGCCGCTCGCCTCCGGCTGCACCGCAAACGCCCCCGCCGCCCCGATCGCCCCCGCGGCAAGCAGCGCCGCCAGCAGCGCCAGCGAGAGCGTCACCGCCCGCCTCCCGGCCCGCCAGCCCCGACCCCTTCCACCTGTTCGCCGCCGACGGCAGTGGGGGCGCCATTCGCGGGCGTGGGGGTATCCGCGGCTGCGTTCGTCGGCGGATCGCCGGCAAACCGCCACTCGGCCTCCCACTCCATCGTCAGCGGCAGGTCCAGCACCCCCGCCCGGATCAACTCGATCGGGATCGGCCCGTACGTCAGCACCGCATCATGGAACTCGCGTTCCGTCATCAGCTCCGAATCCACCGCCTCCGCCCGCAGCGCCCGCAACTGCAACCCCCCGATCATGTACGCCACCTGATACAGCGGCGAGTAATCATCGCCGATGTACCGACGCACTTCCGAGGTTGCCCCGAACCGCTCGTGCCCGATCTCTTCCACCAGGAAATCGATCATCTCCTCCGGCGTCATCTCCCCGAGGTGATACCGCAGACTGACGATGATGCGCGCGCACCGGTGCATCCCCCAGAACAGGAGCCCGATCCGGTCCTCCGGCGTCTCGGCCCACCCCGCGTCCCACAGCGTCATCTCCCAGTACAGCGCCCACCCCTCCACCAGAAACGGCGTGCTGAACAGCCGCCGGTGCGGGTTGTGCCGCCGGGCCATGAACCCCTGCAGATGATGCCCCGGAATCAGTTCGTGCGGCACGACGCTCCGCGTGAAATGCCGATTGTTCCCGCGCATGCTCGCAAGCTTGTCCTCGTGGCTCATCTCGTCGGTCGGGTAGGCGATGCCCACGTGCAGCCCACCGTAGTACGCGAACGGGAACAACTCCTGCCGCCGCGCCGGGATCATCTCCGTCCGCCACAGCTCCTCGCACAGGGGCGGAATCGTCACCATGTCGCGCTCCTTCAGGAACGCGATCGCCTCCCGCGCCACCTCCGCCACGTACAGGTCCTGCGCGCCCGGATCCACCGCGCCATCCTTCACCGCATCAAGCGCTGCCCGCCAGTCGCCCCCGAACCCCATCTCCCGCGCCGCCTCCACCATCGCCTCCCGCCGCCACGCCAGCTCGCGCTCGGCGATCGCGATCAGTTCCTCCGGCGTGTACGCGATCATCTCCGCCCGCAGATCCGCCAGCAGCGCCTCCCGACCGATCGGGTCGCCGACGAGCGGATCGTCATCCTCCCCCTTGATCCCCGCGATCTCCTTCCGCAGCCGCTCCTCGTACTCCCGCAGCGCCTTCACCGCCTCCTCTCGCGGCTGCGAGACCCACCAGTCGAACTCCGGCTTGTACCCCATGTAGTGCGTCGTCGTCGTCTCCAGCGTCCGCCGCAGCGCCCCCACAGCCCCCGCCGCCCGCAGCGCCACCGCCGGCCGCACACGCAAGGGCCCGCCCGGATCTGACGAGTGGGACACGCTTGCAGTTGATGGGTGGGGCAGGCTTGCAGCCTGCCGGGAGCCACCCTCCAATGGCTGATCCCCCTCCCCGTCCTCTTCGCCCGCCTCCGCTACGCCGTCCCCCTCTTGCGCCTTCTTCACCCGCTTCGCCACCGCCTCCGCCTGCTCGGCAATCTCCGACACCGCCTCCGCCATCGCCCGCGGATCCGCCGGCGCAATCTGCCACCGCACCACCTCCAGCCCCACGATCGCCTCCCGGAACGGCAGCAGGGCGTCGATCTCCGCCAGCCGCCCCCGGTCCAGCGTCAGGTCATCCCCGCGCGCCCGGATGTGCGCATCCAGCAGCAGCCAGTCGATCCGCCCCTCCTGATCCAGCCCCTCGAACGCCGCGTCATCCAGCAGCCCGTCCCACCGCTCGTGCAGCCCCTCGAGCCGCCCCCACCGCGCC
>CAYMJK010000454.1:0-9475 GCA_964390535.1 uncultured Phycisphaeraceae bacterium
ATCTTCGCGTCCGCTATGGCGGGACGGCGGAGTTGGCGGCGCTGCTGCTGGATGAGGGCGACCGGACGCCGGCGCACATCTATTTCGCCCAGGATGCCGGGGCCCTCGGGGCGCTGGCGCGGGAGGGGCGGCTGGCGCGCCTGCCGGATGGGATCCTGACGCGGGTCGATCCGCGCTTCCGCTCGCCGCGGGGCGAGTGGGTCGGGGTGACCGGGCGCGCGCGCACGCTGGTCTACAACACCGGGAAGGTGGCGGCCGATGCGCTTCCGCCGTCGGTGCTCGATCTGACGGACCCGCGCTGGAAGGGTCGCATCGGCTGGGCGCCGACGAACGGCTCGTTCCAGGCGTTCGTCACCGCGATGCGCATCAAGCTTGACGACGCCGAGACGGAGCAGTGGCTGCGCGGCGTGCTCGCCAACGAGCCGGAGGAGTACAAGAGCAACTCGGAGATCGTGCGGGCGGTCGGCGCCGGCGAGGTCGATGTCGGGCTGGTGAATCATTACTACCTGCACCGCTTCACGAGCGCCGATGCCGACTTCCCCGCCAGGAATCACTACTTTGCGGCGGGTGACCCCGGGGCGCTGGTCAACATCGCAGGCGTCGGGATCCTGAAGCGCCGCGGCGACAACGACGAGTCGCGTGCGCTCGCCGATCAGCTCATCGAGTACCTGCTCAGCGAGAAGGCCCAGCGCCACTTCGCCGACGAGACCAATGAGTACCCGCTCGCCGCCGGCGTCAAAGCCAAAGAAGATCTGGTTCCCCTGTCCGAGATCGAGTCACCGGACATCGACCTCAGCGACCTCGACGACCTGCAGGGCACGCTGGATCTGCTGCGCAAGGTGGGGGCGCTGCCCTGACGACGCTCCCGGCCAGCCTGGCGCCGGCCCGCGCGCCGGCGAAGCGCCCGCCGATCGGGCTGCTCGTGCTCGCGGCGGGCGTGTGCGCGCTCGGGGCGGCGCCGGTGGTCTACCTGATCGCGCAGGCGCTGGCCTCGGCGGAGGCGATGCAGTCGCTCGTCAGCGCCCGTGTCGCGATTCTCGCGGCGACCAGTCTCGCGCTTGCGGCGGTCGTGGCCGTCGGATCGCTGGCGATCGCCGTGCCGCTCGCGTGGCTGACGGCGCTGACGGACATTCCGTTTCGGCGGGCGCTCACGGCCCTGGCCGTGGCGCCGCTTGCCGTGCCGTGCTACGTCGGAGCTTCGGCGCTGATCGCCTCGACGACCGATGGCGGGGCGCTGCACACGATGTCGGAGTTCTTCTTCGGCGTGGCGCCACCGGTCGTGCGCGGCTTCTGGGCCGGGGCAATCGTGCTCACCCTGTTCATCTATCCGCTGGCCCTGCTCCCGATCCGGGCGGCGATGCTCCGCATCGACCGGGCACAGGTCGAGGCAGCCCGCTCGCTGGGGCGCGGGCGGATCCGCGCCGGGCTCATGATCGCCGCCGGGCAACTGGCGCCTGCGCTCGGCGCCGGCGCCCTGCTCGTCGTGCTGTACACACTCAGCGAGTTCGGCGCCGTCTCCCTCCTGCGCTGCCGCACGTTCACCAGCGTCATCTACATTCAGTATCAGACGTTCAATCGGGCGGGCGCCGCGGCCAGCGCCCTCGTGCTCGTCGGGCTGATCGTCACGATCCTCGCGCTGTACGAAGTGCTCCCGCGCCGGCGCAGCGCCACCAGCCGGGCCGCCCGGCCGCTGCGCATCGCCCTCGGCCGCTGGCGCTGGCCGGCGGCGGCCGTGCCCTGTCTCGTCGCCGGGATCTCCGTCGGCGGCGTGATCATCTCGCTCATTCAGTGGCTGCTGCAGGCGCCGGGCGCGCTGCGGACCACCGCCTGGAGCGCCGCGGCGACATCCCTGGGCATCGGCGCCGGCGCCGCCTGCAGCGCGATCATCGTCGCGGGGCCGATCGCCATTCTCGCGGCCCGCCATCGCACGCGCATCGTCGGCGGCATCGAGCGGCTGACCTTCGTCGGCTTCGGGCTGCCCGGGATCATCATCGCGCTCGGCCTCGGCGCCCTGGCGCTTCGCCACGCGCCGCTGTTCTACCAGACCTGGGCCCTGCTCATCCTCGCCATGGTCATCCTCTTCCTGCCGCAGGCCGTTGGCGCCATCCGGGCGCCGCTGGAGCAGGCGCCGGCCCGGCTGGAGGAGGCGGCCCGCTCGCTCGGCCGCTCGCGCGCTGGCGCCTTCCTCTCGATCACGCTTCCGATCGCCCGGCCGGGGCTGGTGGCCGGCGGGCTGCTCGTGTTCATCAGCGCCGCCAAGGAACTGCCGGCAACGCTGCTGCTGAGCCCCGCCGGCTCGCGGACGCTTGCCACCGAGGTCTGGCGCTCTACTGTCGAGGCGATGTACGCCCATGCCGCGGCGCCCGCGCTGCTCCTCATCACCCTCTCCGCCGCCACCGTCTGGCTCGTGACCCCGCGCGATGAGGAGGCGCCACGATGACCGCCACCCCCGCGACACCAAGGACTCCGGCGAGCACGACCACACGCGGGCGGCCGATCGCGATCTCGGTCGAGGCCCGGCCCGCGGCCGTGCCTGCGCGGGCGCCGGCGTCCACGCCCGCGATCGAACTCGTCGGCGCCACCCGCCGCTTCGGCGCCGTCCGCGCTGTCGATTGCGTGAGCCTCGCGATCGAGCCCGGGTCGCTCTTCGCCCTGCTCGGCCCCAGCGGCTGCGGCAAGACGACGCTGCTGCGTCTCATCGCCGGCTTCGAGAAGCCGGATGACGGTCGCGTGCTCCTCGATGGCCAGACGGTCGCGCGCCCGGGGCGCAGCGCCGCCCCCGAGCGCCGGCGCATCGGCATGGTCTTCCAGGACTACGCCCTCTTCCCGCACCTCACCGTGCGCCAGAACATCGCATACGGGCTGAAACGGCGACTCTGGGGATGGGGCCGGCGCCGGCGCGCGCGCATCGACGACATGCTCGACCTCGTCGGCCTCGGCGCCCACAGCGCCCGGCGCCCGCACGAACTCTCCGGGGGCGAGCAGCAGCGCATCGCCCTCGCCCGGGCCCTTGCGCCCGAGCCGCGGATCATCCTGCTCGACGAGCCGTTCGCCAACCTGGATGCCACCCTGCGGGCCGAAGTCCGCGACCAGACGCGACAGATCCTGCAGCGCTGCAGCGCCACCGCCGTGCTCGTCACGCACGATCAGGAGGAAGCGCTCTCGATCGCCGACACCGTCGGCGTGATGCTCGCCGGACGCATCGCCCAGGTCGGCTCGCCCGAGGAGGTCTACTACACGCCCGCGACCCGCGAGGTCGCCCGGCTCATCGGCGATGGCAACCTGCTGGAGGCGCACACCGAGGCCGGTGTCATCCACTGCAGCCTCGGCGCCCTCGACCAGTGCGGCGCCTGCGGGGCGGGAGCGCCCGGGGCAGGGAGCGGGGCCGCGGCTGGGGCGGGATCTGCAGCGGGGGCGGCTGATGCGGGCGCCGAACCCACCTGCGGCCGCTGCGAGATCTTCGTCCGCGCCGAATCCATCCGCCTGCGTCCGACCGAGGCCGGCGCGCCGCCCTGCGGCTGCGCCGAGGCGACCGTCGAGGAAACCCACTTCTTCGGCCATGATCAGGCCGCCGTCGTGCGCACCGCCGAAGGCTGCCGCGTGCGGGTGCGGCTGGGCCCGGGCGACAGGATCCGCCCCGGCGATCTCGTCCGCCTGAGCGTGGATGGGCCGGTGATCGCGTATCCGGCCGCGGGGGAGAAGAGAGCAGAGGGCAGAGAATAGAGAACAGAAACCAGGCACCCGGAGGAGCGATGCAGGCCCGCTACTGATATGCTTGCGAAGTTGAGAGATCGCGCAAAAATGGTTGCGCGTCGCGCGGGGATGGCGGCTCGCATGGCCGTCGGACGCGGCCGGGAGGCTGACGCGCGGGAGCGCATGGGCATCGATTTCGGCCCGCCTATTACACTTCGCACTCGGCTCACGGATCGCGCAAGGCTCGTAGTGCGCAGAGCGCTGGTCCTTGCCCATGAAGCGGGCGATGAACAGGCCCGCCCAGAGCATGTGTTGATGGCGATGCTCCACGATGGGGTGTGCAGCCAGGGCGTCGGCGGAACGGCACTGCGCGCCCGCGGGCTCACCGAGGCGAAGTTGCGTGAGCTCCTGACATCGCTCGCACCTGCCGTCGATCCGGGCAGGCGTACCGGCAACGCGCCGGCTTCGCTCAATCTACCCTGGGCCGCGGCACAGCGGGTCGTAGCGGCCGCAGCGGCAGAGGCGAGGAGCCTCGACCATCTCTACATCGGCACTGAGCATCTGCTGCTCGGCGTTCTGTGCAATCCTGACCCAATGATCGGGGCAGTCATGCGCCACGTCGGCATCGAGGAAGCAGAGGTCCGGGATGCCATCGTTGCCTTCCTGCATCACGATCGACCGCTGACGCAGGATTGCGAGCCACCGGGCTAGCTCGGCGCTGTCTGGTCCACTTCGGCTCCATCAGCAACGCCCCGATGACTCGACTCGGAGCGGCTCCGGGGCGGCCTCCAACTCGCAACACGGCGCTCAGAACACGGGCGACGGTCCTTGGCGGCCATCGCCGGCGCCATCGCTCCGTGCGAGCTACGCTGCTCGCCATCGACGCGACCTGCACATCCCGGCCCGGCGCCGCGCTCGCGCAGCGTCTGACCGCCTCCCCGGCTCTGCTTGCCGCGGCGGTGTGGTTCGGCGCGGTCTGGTTCTACTTCGGCGCCATCGGCAAGACCCGCGACGACTGGACCTGGACGCTCATCGACCCCGCCACCGGGCGAGCGGCCTGGGGCGACCTGTTCGACCTGCCCCTCTTCTGGCGCCCGCTGTCGCTGGTTCTATGCCGCGCTCTGAACACGGCGCTCTGGGAGGTGGACTGGCTCGCCAACACGATCGGCGCCGCGGCCCACGGCCTCGTCGCGTGGTCGATCTGGCGGGTGGGGCGTGCGCTCGGCGCCGGGCCGCGCGCGGCCGTGCTCGGGGCGTTCGCGTTCCTCGGCTTCCCCCTGACGTTCGATGTGGCCCTGTGGACGACGGCGCTGCCCACGATGCTCGCGACGGCGCTGCTGCTGGCCGTGGCGGGGCTGGTCGTTCGCTGGCGCGCCGAACGCCTCACGATTGCGCGCGCACTGGGGCTATTCGCCCTCGCCGCGACCATCCCCTGCTTCAACGAGCAGCCCGCCGCGGCCCTGCCGGGCGCCATCATTCTCGCCTGGCTGCTCGGCGGCCCCCGCGACCCCCACGATGGCCCCGCCGACGCCGGCGCCCGGCTCCGGCGCGCGATCATCATCGGCGCGTGCCTGCTGGCGCCGCAGATCATCTATCTCGCGCTCTTCCGGGCCACCTCCCACCCCACGTTCCGCGGCGGCTCGGGAACGGCGACAGCCGTCGCGGATCTCGGCGCCCGCGCCCTGTACGCGGCCGATGGCATATGGCAGTGGACGCTCGGCGCGCGCGGGCGCGCCCTGCACGCCGACGCGTTCCTCCACGGCGCCCGCAACCTCGTGCGCCCGCAGGGCGCGGTATGGGCTGCGGCAGTCATCCTCGGGCTCTTCGCATGGATCCGCTGGCGCCCGAGCGCCGCCGCCGGCGCCCGGCCCGCGCTCCCGTGGGCCGGCGTCGCATTCGGGCTCGCCGGCGCCGCGTGCAGTTGGCTACCGGTCGTGCTCGTCAACACCGTCTGGGTCGAGGGGCGGCTGTTCTACCCGGGCGCTGCGCTCGTTGCCCTCGCGTGCGCGTGCGCTGCGACCGCGGTCGCCGACGGCCTTTCGTTCCCCCGCGCTTGCCGGGCCGGCGCCCAGGCGCTTGCCATCGGGGCCATTCTCGCCGGGGTCGTCGGCATGATCGGCCTGCAGACGCTGCAGCGAACGCGCGACCGGTTCGATCGCGATGAGATCGCCCAGCTCGCGCGGCTGGCGCCGGACCCTCCACCCGGCGCCATCTTCCTTGCCATGCGCGTCCAGCGCTCCGCGACCGGCGGCCTGCGCGGGCTCGCGCCCGTCGAGTTCGGCGCGTGGAGCTTCGAGCATATCGGCACAGCGCAGATCCGCTTCGCCATCGGTCGGCGCGATCTCTACACCAACCGAACCAATCGCGGCACGCCCGTCGAGCTCACGCCGGATGGCCTCATCATCGCGCCCTGGGAGCGCCCCGCCTGGGCCGGCCCGAACGAGCCGCGCCAACTCGTCGGCTGGGACCGCATCTTTCCCTTCGTAATCGAGGCCGACGGGCTCGTCCGACCTGTGCGCCGCCTCCGGCTGCGCCAGCCGTCCGGGGAAGTCATCACGATCGAGCCGGCGCCGACCGCCGGGTTCATCGATGGCGCGAGCGTCGGGCATCCTTGAGCGGGGCGGGGTGGGAGCGGGGACAGGCGGGCCGGCCGTGGCCGCGCGGCCTCCATCGCGCGCAAATGCGGCGTTCCGGACCCGAAACCCTTGACTTTCCCCTCCGGATCGGTTCTCTTTGAGGAGCCGTGGCGGACTTGCCGCGGCAGGGAGGCATCCATGAAGACGGTTTTCGCGCTGTTTGCCTGCGCCGGGCTCGCCGCCGGCGCTTCCGGTCCAGCGTCCCAGGCGGCCGCCGCGCCCGCCGCGCCGGCCGCGCAGATCCATCCGGACACGTTCCGCGTCATCGAGGCCCTCGGTGGCGAGGCGAAAGTCTGGGTGATGTTCACCGATAAGGGGCTCGATGCGGCCGATATCCCCGCCGCGCTCGCCGCGGTCGAGGCCGGGTACGACCCGCGGGCCATCCAGCGGCGGCGGCTCCGCGGCAGCGGGCCGCTCTTCGACGCCCGCGACCTGCCGCTGGCGGGTGCGTACATCGACGCAGTTGCGGACCTTGGCGCCGACGTCCGCATCCGGAGCCGCTGGCTCAACGCCATCAGCGCCACCGTAACGGCCGACGAGGCCCGCGCCATCGCGCAACTGCCCTTCGTCCGCGAACTGCGCCCGGTGAACCGCGGCAGACTGCCCGATGTCGAGGTCGCGCCGGCCGCCGGGTCGACCGACGGCCCTTACGGCGAAGCCGAGGCGCAGCTCGCGCAGATCAACCTGATCACGCTGCACGACATGGGCTTCCAGGGCGCAGGCGTGATCATCGGCGTGCTCGACACTGGCTTCCGCGTCACGCACGATGCGCTCAACGGGCTCAAGCCGATCCAGGTGGTCGATCAGTACGACTTCGTCGGCGACGATCCGATCGTGGACACGGAGCCGGGCGACCCCTTCGGCGTCCACACCCACGGCACGCTCATTCTGGGCACGCTCGCGGCGTACGCCCCCGGCGACTACATCGGCAGCGCCACCGACGCCAGCTTCATCCTCTGCCGCACCGAGGATGTCGGCGACGAGTATCAGCAGGAGGAGGATTTCTACGTCGCCGGGCTCGAGTTCATCGAGGCGGGCGGAGGCGATGTCGCGACGAGTTCGCTCGGCTACATCGACTGGTACACGCAGGCGGATCTGGACGGGCGCTACGCCATCACCACCATCGGCGTGAACATCGCCACGAGCAAGGGCGTGATCTGCTGCACGGCGGCGGGCAACAGCGGGCACGACAGCGACCCGACCACCAGCCATCTGATCGCCCCGGCCGACGCCTTCGACGTCTTCACGGCGGGCGCGGTTAGCAATGAGGGCTCCATCGTCGGCTTCAGCTCCGATGGCCCGACCGCCGACGGGCGCATCAAGCCCGAGGTTCTCGCCCAGGGCGCCCGCACGTGGACGATCGACCCGGACGACACCAGCGCGTACCAGACCGCCAGCGGCACATCGCTGTCGACTCCGCTGGTCGCCGGCGCCATGGCGTGCCTGGCCCAGGCGCGGCCCGCGGCGAGCATTGCCGAGCTGCGCGACGCCATCTTTGCCACCGCGAGCGTGCAGGTCGCCACCGGCTCGTTCGATCCGCAGTACGTGGAGGGCTACGGCATCATCGACGCCGCGGCCGCCGCGGGCGCGCTGGAAACGTGCTACGCCGACTGCAACGGCGACAGCGCACTGGACTTCTTCGACTTCCTGTGCTTCCAGAATCTGTTCGGCGCCACCGATCCGCAGGCCGACTGCGACGAATCGGGCGGGCTCGATTTCTTCGACTTCCTGTGCTTCCAGAACGCCTTCAGCGCCGGGTGCCCGTAGGAAAGCCGAGGCGGAACTCGATGGCCCCGTGACGCCCGGGGAGGCGGATTGCGCCTGGGATGGCGCCCCATGCGGAGGCCCTACCCTTGCCATCAACGGGCCGGGCCGGCCGCGGGAGGACTTCGCAATGTGGAGACTCGCTTGTATCGCAGCGTTTCTGTCGGTGTTCCCGGTCGCCGCACAGGATGAGCCCGAGCAGGAGACCGTTGCCGCCGGATCATATGAAACGCTCGAACCGCGGCTGCGCCGCATCTTCTTTCAGCGGGCCGGAGACTTCATTCGAACGCCCGATGGCCGAATCTGGGACGGCTGGGGTCAGCGCGCCTACCGGGAAGCGTTCCAGAAGAACACCGTGATCATCTCCGAGGGGGTAAGCGAGTCGGCCGGGGTCTTCCGTGTACGCCGCGAGACGGGGCGACGGCTCGATATTCGTGATGCGCCGGAGGCGAAGGCGTGGAAGCTCCAGCCGCGCCTGAAGGCGCAGTCGCCCATTCTCGTGCCCTTCTGGTTTACGCTCGAGCGAAAGCAGCACGAGCCGCGCCCCCCGTTCTACTACATCAATCAGCAACCCGCGCCGGACGAGCTTGACCCGATCCGCGATCGGTTCACCCGGGTCGAGGCGGAACTCGGCGGCGGCTATCTCCGGGTGAAGATCTACCCGGCGGGTCAGCAGCGGGGCAGCCCGCTGACGCGCATCGTGCTGGCGCCGGAGGATCTCGTGATCGAGAACGCCCAGCTTCCAGGCGAGTTCATCCTCTGGCGGGCTCGGGCTGTGAAGCCTCCGGCGCACATCCGGCTGCCGAAGAACCAGTCGGTGTACCGGTATCTGCCGCTCGAAGAGATCCGGCTGACGCCGGAGGATCTCGTCGTGGTCGCGGTCGAGGGCAAGGCCGAGGTTGCCGAGTGGGACTATCGCCGCTCGGGGGAGGACTATGTCTGGCGCCGGAGCGTCGTGGCGCCGCAGTTCCGGGAGCTCGACACTGCACGGGCGGCCGAGAAAGCGGCGCCGGATGGCGAGACGGATCCGTCGGTCGCTCCGAAGCAGCCGCCGCCCGAACCCACCCAGATCCTCCACCTCCGCGACGGACGATCGCTTCGGGGCCGGCTCATCAGCCGCGAAGCGGGACAGGTCGTGTTCGCGGTGCAGGCAGGCGGAGCGGAGTTCGAGGCGCGTTTCGAGGCGGCCGATGTCAAAACCATCGACCCCGTTGAGTAGCGCCGAGCAACCACAGATGACGCAGATGAGACACAGAGGCTCCGCCTGCGCCGCCTCTGGTTGCAGCCCGTCGCTTCCTGCCCTGATTTGAGCTTTGAGCTCTTCGCTTTGAGCTTTGTAATGGCGAGGGGGAGACTTGAACTCCCGACCTGCGGGTTATGAA
>CAYMJK010000455.1:0-2996 GCA_964390535.1 uncultured Phycisphaeraceae bacterium
TCCACCAGGACGGGCCGAGGCCTTCCCCTTACAATCGCCCCCCGCGGTCCCCGAGCTTGCGCTCGGGGCTCTTTTGACCCGGAGTCCCCACCCTCATGCCCTGGCAGCCCAAGACCAACGAGCTCGTTCTGTGCAAGCGGATTCCGACGCCCCCGTTCGGGGAGTTCAGGGATCGGCACATCGTCGGCTACGACGAATACATCAAGACCGGGGGGTATGAGGGGCTGCGCAAGGCCCTGACGATGGCCCCGGGGGCGGTCGTCGATGAGGTGAAGAAGAGCCAGCTCCGCGGCAGGGGCGGGGCGGGGTTTCCGTGCGGGCTGAAGTGGACGTTCCTGCCGAAGATCGAGGAGGGGAAGGAGGATCCGACAGCGCGCGGGCCGCGGTATCTGGCGGTCAACGCCGATGAATCGGAGCCGGGGACCTTCAAGGACCGGCTGCTGATGGATTACGACCCCCACCTGATGCTGGAGGGCATCGCGATCTGCTGCTACGCCTGCCGGCTGGACAAGGCGTACATCTACATCCGCGGGGAGTACCACCACCAGGCGCACGTGCTGGAGGAGGCGCTGAAGGAGGCGTACGCCAACGGGATCTTCGGGGAGAAGGGGCTGCTGAACGCGGAGGGCGGCGGGGGCGGAGGCGCCGGCCCGCTCGTCGTGGACTGCTACGTGCACCGCGGCGCCGGCGCCTACATCTGCGGCGAGGAAACCGGGCTGCTGGAGGGGCTGGAGGGGAAGCGCGGGTGGCCGCGGATCAAGCCGCCGTTTCCGGCGATCAAGGGGCTCTTCGGGCGCCCAACGATCATCAACAACGTGGAGACGCTGGCGCACCTGCCGAGCATCATCGAGCATGGCGCCGACTGGTTCTGCAACCAGGGTGTGGACAGCACGGTGGGCGGGCCGCCGAGCTACGGCACCAAGCTCATGGGCGTGAGCGGGCACGTGGAGCGGCCGGGGTGCTACGAGTTCGACCTCGGCATCCCGCTGCGGACGCTGGTGGAGGAGTACTGCGGCGGGATCCGCGGCGGGAAGAAGTACAAAGGTGCGATCCCCGGCGGCGTCTCGATGGGCATCCTCGGTCCCGATCAGTACGAGGCGGAGCTCGACTTCGACATCGGCCGCAAGCACAACGTGCTGGGGCTCGGCACCGCCTGCCCGACGGTCTTCGACGAGGACACCGACATGGTGGCGGTGGCCCGCAACATCGCCCGATTCTTCAAGCACGAGAGCTGCGGGCAGTGCACACCCTGCCGCGAGGGGAGCGGGTGGCTGTATCCGCTGATGCAGCGCATCGAGGCGGGGGACGCGTACACGAAGGATCTTGATCTGGCGCTGGAGATCGCGACCAGCATGGGGAGCATGCCGGGGACGACGATCTGCGGGCTGGCGGACGGGAACAACTGGGCGATCCGCACGATCATGAACAAGTTCCGGGAAGAGTTCGAGGTGCGGGTGAAGCCGAGTTATGTGGCGGTGAAGGTAACGGTGGGGGCAGGGGCGAAGGGGTAGCGTTCTCTCGCCCGCCGCGGCCGTCGGTGAAGCAGGCATGGTCGTCGATCCACGCGGCGACCTCCTGCTGCACCGCCGGCGGCGAGCAGGTCCGCGGCGCCCGGCCGCATTCTGCTACTCCCCGTGCCTGTCCGTCCAGTGCCTATGCTCGTCCATCAGCGTATAGCCAGAAGGGATGAGCCATGCCTTTGCGAGCACTGACCGTGGCCCTGGCCCTGGCCGCCACCCGCCTCGCCACCGCCCAGACCACGTGGTACGTGGACCCGACCTGTGGCGACGACATTTGGAGCGGGCTCAGTGATGTATGTGCAGCCCCGGACGGCCCGAAGCGCACGATCCGGGCGGCGATGGCCGAGGCTGTCAGTGGCGACGAGGTCGTCCTTGCCGACGGTGAGTACCGGCCGATCGACGAGGAGGGCGGGGCGGTCGACTTCGCGGGTCGGGAACTGACGCTGCGGAGCAGGTCGGGGGCGGCCAACTGCATCATCTGGACGGCGCGGTCCGGGTCGAGCGGGCGAACCGTGCTGGTAGAAGATGGCTCAGTAGCTCGCCTGATCGGGTTGACGTTCCTCGGGGAACCGCATCATAGGAGCGGAGCGATTCGCGTCGAAGGCGCCTCGCTCCAGGCCGAGGACTGTGTCTTCCAAGGTTGCACGGATGTCGGGTCAGGCGGGTCGTCGAGCGGGGGCGCCGTGTTAATGCGCACCGCATCTGGGATCTTTCTTCGGTGCGACTTCCTGGCAAATGGCTGCGGCGACCAATACCCATCGAGTTCGGGAGGCGCCGTGGCCGCAGGGGCTTCCTCCCTTGAGTTCTATGACTGCCTCTTTCGAGGCAACGGAGCGTGCGCATTCCTCGCCGGGGGACACATATTCGCAAGCGGTGGCGCTGTCAGCGCAAGCGACGATCTGCTTTTCGAGGGCTGCACATTCACCGGGAATTTCTCATCGGCCGATGCGGGCGCCATCAGCTCGCGTGGGCTGGTTGTCTTGCGCGACTGCCTGTTCGAGGGCAACAATGCTTATAGTGGCGGCGGCGGCGCCCTGCTCGCTTCGAGAGCCGTTGTCGAGCGTTCGATCTTCATTGGCAACTCGGCTAACCTGGAGTATGGCGAAGGCGGCCCTTCGGGAGGAGCAATCCTGTGCCAAGAGGATGTGCAGGTGCACAGCTGCCTCTTCGTTGACAACTCGACGGACAGCGTTTGGTATAACGCACGCGGCGGCGGCATCGCGGCAGGGGCCGGCTCCGTGATCAACTCCACGTTCATTGGCAACTGGGCGCGGTCCGAGGGAGGCGGGATCTGGGGCGGCGAGACCCTCGTGGTCGCAAACTGCATCGCGCTCGGGAATGCACCCGATCAGGTCTCCGGCCTTGACGGCGCGCTGATCAATGTCACCTACTCCAACATCCAGGGCGGCTACCCCGGCGAAGGCAACATCGACGCCAATCCGCTCTTCCTCAACCCCTCCGGCGGCGACTTCCGCC
>CAYMJK010000456.1:0-3411 GCA_964390535.1 uncultured Phycisphaeraceae bacterium
ACCAGGTCGAGATCCGCGCGGCCGAGCGGGTGCTCGAGCGGACGGAGACGGAGATCGTGCGCCGGTTCGCGGATCGGCTGCTGCGCGACCACCGGCTCAGCGATCAGATGCTGTCCGATCTTGCGGACGACAAGGGCATCGTGCTGACGCCGGTTGATCTGCCCGGGGAGCGTCGCGAGTCGGGCGCGCTCGCCGATCGGCAGGAGGCGTCGGCGGACTGGGAGGATCGCGACGAACTCGACGCGGAAGCGGATGATGAGTTTCCGGATCGGGATCCGCCGGGGCAGTTACCGCCACGGGAGGCGCGGGGGCAGCGGGTGGATGGCGGAGCGGGCGAGGGCCGAACTGCGACGGAGCGGCAGCCCGCGGGGCGAGGGGTCGCCGGTATAGATTCCGGCGACCTGCCGCAGATCATCGAGCCGCCCGAGGCGAGTGATGTGATCGGCTTCGACGGCGCTCGGCCTGCTGAGGCGGGCGATGCGGGTGAGGCGCCGGGTCATCGCGACCAATCGGATCAGGCAGATCAGGCGGATCGGCCGGATGTGTCGCAGGATCCGATGCGTCAGCCGCGTGATGTTGCGGGGCCCGGGGGCGCCGCAGCTCGCGGTGTCGGTCCTCGGCGCCCGCCGGGACTGGAGGAAGCGCGCCAGCGGGGGTCGCAGATGCTGCGGAATCTCGAGGCGGCGCAGGGGGCGGATGTGGACGCCGAGTACGTCGCAGCCATGATCCGCAGCCATGAGCAGGCGATCATGGAACTGCGGGCTGCGCTGCAGGGGCTGGAGGATCCGGAGGTGCAGGATCTCGTTGAATCGCTGATCCCCATCCTCGAACAGCATGAGCGTCTGGCGCGGCACGTGCACGAAGAACTGCGTGGCGAACCGCTGGCAACCCTGGAAGGAAGGGGCTGATCATGGCACAGGTAGCACAGGCGCGGACGCACGCGTGGGACCACGAGACGTGGATCACACCCGAGGGTGTCGCGGCATCCGGCTCGGCGATCGGCGCTGCCGCGGTCGCGGGGCTGATCGCTGGGGTGGTGATGGCGGCGGCGTCGATGCTGTATTCGTCGGTGACAGGCATGGGGATGTGGCTCCCGGTGCGGACGATCTCGGCGGTGTGGTACGGGGTCGGGGCGCTGGTCGGGGGGGTCGGCGTGCTGGCGGCGGGGCTGATCACGCACATGGTGGTCTCCGCGGCGTGGGGCGCGATCTTCGGGCTGTTCGTGGGGCGGAAGCGGACGACCGGCGCCGCGGCGGGCATCGGGTTGCTCTACGGCGCGGCGATCTGGGCGATCATGACGTTCCTGGTGCTCACGTGGCTGAACCGCGACATGTACGAGCGCGTGATGCTGCATCCGTGGTGGTGGTTCGGGTATCACCTGCTCTATGGCCTCGTGCTCGGGGCGCTGACACCGGGACTGGCCCGCGCCTTCAGCGGCGTGGAGCGCGATCGACCCGCAGCGACTGCGGATGTCCCTGCCACGGCCGCGACGGCCGGCGGCACGGCGCAGCCGGATCCTGATGGCCCCCGGCCCGCGGAGACCGGCGCCATGCCGTGATGGCGAAGGCGCGGGGAAGCGGCCGCTCAGGGCAGCGGGCGCCGCGTGTCGGGCTCGCGGTCCGGCTCCGGACCGGGCGCCTCGGTTTTCGGTGGCGGCCATCCCGGCAGCGGATCGCCCGGGGAACAGGGCAGGTCGAACATCAGGAAGCCATCGGCCGTCTTCACGGAGCGCGGGTGCTCTCGCAGGGGACCGCCGGGGGCAAGCCTCTGGGCGCTGCGCCCTCGGAACGGCTCGATCCGCTCGAGAACTTCCGTCTCCCGCGGCGGCGTGTCATCCGGGTTGCCCCACTCGATCGCGTGCACGGGGAGGCCGCCGGGGCTGGTGAGCAGGATGAACTCGGCGGTGTTGGCGAAAGAGATGTAGGCGCTTGCTGCGCGCGCGGTGAGGACCCAGGCGCTGTTGAAGAGTTCGTGGGGCGCCTCCGGCGCGCGCACATCGTCGCCCACCGGGCCGCGCCACTGGCAGTCGTGGCCGTTGAACACGAGGACCGTCTCGCCCGGCGCCAGCGTCAGGTCGGGAAAGCGGAAGCGAAACTGTGACGCGGTCGGGCGGTCGGAGAGTTCATAGCCGAGCAGGTTGATCGGCTCGTCGTGCGGGTTGGTGAGTTCGATGAACTCGTCGCCGGCTGGCTCACGCTTACCGTCAGCGTTGGCGTCGCCCCCGGCGCCCGGGACGCTGAAGAAAATCTCGGTGATGAGCGGGTGCGGGAAGGCGAGCAGCGGGACCGCCGGATCGCGCTCGGGCGCCGGTTCCGACGTCATCGCTTCCTGCCCATGGGCGGCCGCTGCGAGCCCGGCAAGTGCGCAGATTGCGATGGTGCGGCGGAGCATGGGCAGGGCAGCATACCCGCCGCCAGCCGGTGCGCCTGCCGCTACTCCACTTCCTGGAGCATGAGGCGGCCGCGCCCGCCCTCGTCGGGCCGGCGGACATTCACGACGGTGAGGCCGGTGGCGAGCGGGAGCTCCGCCGGCGCCCCCTCGTTGCCGGCGAAGTCGACGCCGAGCCAGACGTTGCCGCCCACCTTGCCCTCGACCTCGAAGTTGTGGCTGTCCTGCGGGCCGATGTAGCGGGCGACCATGGCCCGGTTGCGGCCCTCGGTGCGCTGCCAGATCGTCGCGGTGACGGGCTGATCGGCGAGGTTGTTCACCTTGATGGCGTAGTCGGTGGCGCCACAGCCGCCGGCGCACCCGAGGAGGAGGAGGCCGAAGACGGTTACGGCGGCGAGGCGGAGGGTGGTGGTCATGGCGTGATTGTATAGCGGCCGCTAACCCGATGCAAGATCGATTTTTCCGCGTGAGTGGCGGGCGCCGCCTGCGCTGTGAGGGTATCCAACCTCGCCCCGCGTCGTCCCGAGGGGGAGGGCGCCGCGGGGTCTTTTTCATGCGGCAGCGGGCGTGGCGGCGACGCCGCCGGCATGGGCTCCCCGACCCTCGAAGCACCCAGTCTGGAGCCGCGGCCGAGCGCGTGGCGCCCGCGATTCCCACTTCACGCGCATGCTCGCGGGCGCCGAGCCTGCCCGGCGGCCCTCGCCGCCTACGGTCGCCCGTGCAAGCGGCTCTGGATGGGATGCTCGGTTCGCTGCCCCAGTGGGCCGGCGCTGTCGCGGAGAGCCCCGGCGGGCTGATCGGCGGCGCGGCGCTGCTGGTCCTGTGGCTGCTGGAGTCGCTGCTGCCGATGTACCACGCCTCGCCGGATCGGCGAGGGCATGCCCGGCGGAATCTCGTGCTGGGAGCGATGAACGCGGTCGTGGCCTCGGTGGCGATGGTGGCCCTGACGGTGACGGTCGTGGAAGTCTGCGGGCGCGCGGGGTTCGGCCTGGCGCGGTGGATCGAGGCGCCGCTCGTGCTCGA
>CAYMJK010000457.1:0-5845 GCA_964390535.1 uncultured Phycisphaeraceae bacterium
GGAAGTGGCAGAGTGGCAGAATGCCACTTCGTGCCACTCGTGCCACTGACGGCCGCCGTCAGTGGTTCCGTCGAGAGGCCCCCGCGCGCGCCACTTGACGGCCGCCGTCAGTGGCACAACACTCCGCCGCTTCCAGCTCGAGTTCCGCCCGCAGCGCCTCGGCCAGATACCGGTACTGGGCCTCGCTGTTGTAAAGCTGTGCGCTGATTCGCGCCGCCCGCGGCCCCACCCCCGGCGCCGCTCCGGATCCGGGCCCCCGCTCGCCTCCGGCCGCGGGCGCCACCGGCAGGTACATCACCGGAACCTGAATCCCCCACCGCGCGTGCAGGGCATCCTGCAACGCGTCGTGATACCGCGTCGGACGCTGCCGCAGTCGGGCCTGCAGCGCCGGCGGATGCTGCGGCAGGATGAGCGTGCACAGCGAGCCGAGCATCGACTCGGGGGCAGGCGGCTCGACGCCGAGGGCCTCGCACAGGATGCGCCGGCCCGCGAGCAGCAGGTCGTGATTGTGCGCGCGAATCGCGCCCCATGCGCCGGCCTCCCCGCGGGAATCCCCCGCGCCCGCCGCGCCGCCCGGCGCCAGCGCCGCCATCGCATCCAGCGCCTCCGGAATCGCCGCCCACGGCGTGATGTCCCCCGTCCCGGTGTGGTCGAACTCGGCGTGCAGGAAGGAGCGCCCCGCAGGCGCCCCCATCGCTGCGTAGTTGCTGAGCACCAGCGGCCGGAAGCCCGCGCGCAGATCCTCCCGGATCCACATCATCGCGGCGCCCTTCGGGGCGCACACCCACTTGTGCAGGTTCGCGACGTAGCAACTCGGCGCAGTCCCGGCGCCGCCCCCGTGCGCACGCCCCAGCCCCGCGATGTCAAGTTCGATCTGCCCCGGCGCGTGCGCCCCATCGACAACCACCCGGATCCCGCGCCCCTCCAGTTCGCCCACGATCGCCTCCACCGGCAGGATCACCCCCGTCGCGCTCGTGATGTGGCTGATCAGGCAGATGCGCGTCCGCGCGCTCACTGCGCCGAGCACCGCTTCGATCACCTCCTCCGGCCCGGGCGCCGGAAACGGGATCGGGCAGATCCGCACGCTCGCCCCCCGCCGTTCGGCCGTCCGCCGCGCGTTGTTCAGGCACGCCGGATACTCGTGCATGGGCGCGAGGATCTCATCTGCCGGTCCCAGCGGCAGATTCTCCAGCGCCGCCGCCACTCCCGTCGTCGCGTTCGGCACGAAGACCAGCCCCGCAGCGTCGCACCCGGTAAACGCCGCCAACCGCGCCCGCGCGGCATCCAGCAGCGCCGGCGCCTCGATGTGAAAGAACCGGATCGGCTCCGCCTCCATCTGCGCGCGCAGCCGGTCCTGGGCCGCCAGCGTCCGCCTCGGGCACGCCCCGTACGAGCCGTGATTCAGGAACACGATCTCCGGATCCAGCGCCCAGTGCGCCGCCAGCGCCGAGGGCGACGGCCGTAATGGCGTTCCCCCCGCGCCGCCGATATTCGCCTGCGATGTCGTCACCGCCAAGCGTACCAGCCCCCCGCAGCCGCCGCACTACAGTTGGCCCCATGCGCTGCCGCCCCGCCATCACCCCCGCCGCGACCGCCCTCGCCGCCCCGCTCGCGGCAGCACTGGCAGCAGCGCTCGCGGCCTGCGCCCCGATCGGCCCCCGGCCACCCGACCCCGTCGACGGGGTCTACACCGAGTTCGCCCCCCACTACCCCTTCGTCCCAGTGCGCGTGGACATCCACCCCGCCACCCGCCTCGGCCGCGACGCCACCGGCGAGCCCTACATCCGCGTCTATCTCCAGTTCCGCGACCGGTGGAACGACAACATCAAGACGATCGGCTCCTTCCAGATGCTCCTCTACGCCGACGAAACCGAGGAGAAAGCGTGGGGCATCGTCAACCTCTCCGACGACCGGACCAACCACGAGCACTACGACCCGGTCACCGGCATGTACGCCATGAACCTCTACGACCTGCCGTCCTGGCTCGGCGCGCTCGCCCCGCTCCCGGCCCGCGACGCCGAAGCCCCGGTCCCGGAGGACGCCCCCGGCCCCGTCTCCCTCCGCGTCCGGTTCGTCTTTCCCGGGCCGGACGGGCCCGAGGAACTGACCGACGACTACTACCTGCGGCCATAGGCGCACGAAAACGGCCCCGAGCGCGAGGCTCGGGGCCGGTGGTTCGTTGCGCCGTCTACAGGCCGGCAGCGGCGATCAGCGTTCCGAAGCAGTGTCGGCCGTCTCGCCGATCACGCCCGACTTGATCTCGACCTCCGGCGCCTCGCCGTCGCTGCCGACGCCATCGCCGTCGATCGACTCTGCCGCGGCGGCCGCCTCGGCGAGCATGGCCTCGTCCGGCGCCGGCTCGCTGATCGGCTCGGCCAGGTGCTCGACGCGGATGTTCTGATACGGCCGGAAACCAGTGCCCGCCGGGATCAGATGACCCAGCAGCACGTTCTCCTTGAGGCCGATCAATTCGTCCACGGCGCCGCGGAGGGCCGCCTCGGTGAGCACCTTGGTCGTCTCCTGGAAGCTGGCGCCCGAAAGGAACGAGTCGCTCTGCAGACTCGCCTTGGTGATCCCGAGCAGGAGCGTGCGCCCCGTCGCCGGCCGCGCCTTGCGGACCTTCGCCGGCTCCTTGCCCTCTGACTCGGCCCGGGCGTTGGCCTCCTTCACCTCGTCGCGGCTGACCAGGGCCTCCTTGCGGAGGTCGGTCCCGCCCGGATCGACGACGCGCCCCATCCGGGCGATCTGGGCGTTCTTCTGCCGGAAGTGGAACTTGTCGACCACTTCCTGCGGCAGCAGATCGGTGTCGCCGGGCGTCTCGACGCGGACCTTGCGCAGCATCTGGCTGATGATCAGCTCGATGTGCTTGTCATTGATCGTCACGCCCTGCGCGCGGTAGACGTTCTGCACCTCGTCGAGCATGTAGCTCCACAGCGCCTCCTCGCCCTTGATCCGCAAGATGTCGTGCGGCACCAGCGGGCCCTCTGTGAGGGCGTCGCCGGCCGTGATGACATCGCCGGTGTGCACCAGAAGCTGCTTGTCCTGCGGAACGTGGTGATCCTTCTCGATACCCGACTCGCTGACGATGCGGATCGTCACCTTGCCCTTGCGCTTGTCGCCGTGGATCTCGACGGCGCCGGAGATCTCCGCCATGACGGCCGGATCCTTCGGCTTGCGTGCCTCGAAGATCTCCGTCACGCGCGGCAGACCGCCGACGATGTCCTGGCTGCCCGTTGACGCACGCGGCTGGCGGGCGAGCATCTGGCCGGCGGCGATCTCCTCGCCGTCGTCCACCTCGATGCGGGCCTTGGCCGGCAGGTAGTGGAAGTCGAGGATCTGCCCCTCGGCGTCCACGATGTTGATGTGCGGGTGCTTCTCGCCCTTGTGCTCGATGACCACGAACGCCTTGGCGCCGACGCCCGCCTCCTCTTCCTTCACCGTGTCGCCGGGGATGATGTCCACGAACTGCACCCGCCCGGTCTTCTCGGCAAGAATCGGCGTGCGGTGCGGATCCCACTTGACCAGCGTCTCGCCCTTCTTGATGGTCTGCCCGGGCTTCGCATAGATGAACGCGCCGTAGGGGACCTTGAACTTGTCCAGCTCGCGCCCCTTGGCATCCAGGATGGCAAGCTCGCCGTTGCGCTTCAGGCTCACCATGGCCTCGACACCATCGTCATCGACGACCGGCGCCTCGTTGCAGTCGCGCAGCTCGATCGTGCCCGGCCCGCTGGCGCGGTACTCGCTCTCGGCGATCGTGCGGGCGCCGATGCCGCCTGTGTGGAACGTCCGCATCGTGAGCTGCGTGCCCGGCTCGCCGATGGACTGGGCCGCGATGATCCCCACCGCCATGCCCTCTTCCACCAGCCTGCCGGTGGACATGTCCATCCCGTAGTCGAGCACACTGCACCCGGTGTAGCTCTCGCTGGTCAGCGCGCTGCGGACGAACACCTCCTCGATGCCGAGGGCCTCGACCTTCGCCGCCGCCTCCGCCGAGACCATCTCGTTCTCACGGACGATCACCTCGTCGGTGACGGGATTCACGATGGTGTTCACGCTCACGCGGCCGAAGATCTGGTCGCGCAGCGGCACATCGATCTGCTCGCCCTTGTAGATGGCCCGCTTCTTCACGCCGCGGCGCGAGCCGCAGTCGGTCTCGCCGATGATCACCGACTGGGCGACATCGCACAGCTTGCGGGTGAGGTATCCCGAGTCGGCCGTCTTCAGAGCCGTGTCGGCCAGACCCTTGCGGGCGCCGTGCGTCGAGCTGAAGTACTCCAGCACGCTCAGCCCCTCGCGGAAGTTCGCCCGGATCGGCGTCTCGATGATCTCGCCCGAGGGCTTGGCCATCAGCCCGCGCATGCCGGCGAGCTGCTGCATCTGGCTCACGTTGCCGCGGGCGCCGGAGTCCATCATGAGGTAGACCGGGTTGAGGTAGGCCGTGCCCTCCTTCTTCTCGATCGACACGTACTCGCCCAGCTCGCCGCGGCGATCCGTCTTCAGCGTCTCGATCAGGCTCTTGGTCACCTGCTCGCGGACGTGGGCCCAGATGTCCAGGAGCTGGTTGTACCGCTCCCGGTGGGTGATGATGCCGCGGTCGTAGTTCTTCTCGACCCGGTCCGCCTTCTTCTGGCCCTCGGCCAGCAGTTCCGGCTTGCTGTTGGGGATGCGCAGGTCGGTCACGCCGAAGCTCAGTCCCGCCAGCGTCGACTGACGGAAGCCGATCTCCTTCATGCTGTCCAGCAGGTCGATCGTGCCCGGCCGCCCGTTGATCGCGTAGGCGTCGTCGATCACCCGGGCGCACCCCTTCTTGCCCAGGGCGCAGTTGTAGAAGGGCATCCCGTCCGACAGGATTTCGCTGAACAGGATCCGCCCCACCGTCGTCACCACGCGGCGGTTCGCCGGCAGCGGCTTGATCGGCCCGCCCTCGCTCTCCACGTAGTGCGCGAAGCCGTCCACCCGCACCACGATGCGCTCGTGCAGCGTGATCCGCCGGTGGTCGTAGGCGAGGATCGCCTCCTTGCGGTCCTTGAACCGGCGCATCTCCTGCTCCGGCCGGTCGTCGTCACCATAGTTGGTCGTGATGAAGTACACGCCCATCACGATGTCCTGCGACGGGCTGATGATCGGCTTCCCGTTTGCCGGGCTGAAGATGTTGTGCGTCGCCAGCATCAGGATGTGCGCCTCGGCCTGCGCCTCCACGCTCAGCGGCAGATGCACCGCCATCTGGTCGCCGTCGAAGTCGGCGTTGAACCCCGTGCACACCAGCGGGTGAATGCGGATCGCGTTGCCCTCGACGAGCACCGGCTCGAACGCCTGGATGCCCATGCGGTGCAGCGTCGGCGCCCGGTTCAGCAGCACCGGGTGCTGATCGATCACCTCTTCCAGGATGTCCCACACCTCCGCATCGCGGCGCTCGAGCATGCGCTTGGCGCTCTTGATGGTGTCGGCGAGGCCGTGCTCCTTCAGCTTGCGGATGATGAACGGCTGGTACAGCTCCAGCGCGATCTTCTTCGGCAGGCCGCACTGCCAGAGCTTGAGCTCGGGGCCGACCACGATCACCGACCGCGCCGAGTAATCGACGCGCTTGCCGAGCAGGTTCTCGCGGAAACGGCCCTGCTTGCCCTTGATCATGTCCGTCAGGCTCTTGAGAGCCCGGTTGGACGAGCCAAGCACCGGCCTGCGGCAGCGGTTGTTGTCGAACAGAGCGTCCACCGCCTGCTGCAGCATCCGCTTCTCGTTGCGGATGATGACCTCGGGGGCGTTGAGGTCCATCAGCTTCTTGAGCCGGTTGTTCCGGTTGATGATGCGCCGGTACAGGTCGTTCAGGTCGCTGGTCGCGAAGTTG
>CAYMJK010000458.1:0-4159 GCA_964390535.1 uncultured Phycisphaeraceae bacterium
GCTTTGCGCCCCCGTTCTCGAGCTGCTCGACCACATCCATCAGCATGTCGCCGAGGAAGATGCTCAGGATCGCCGGCGGCGCCTCGTTGGCGCCGAGGCGGTGGTCGTTCGCGGCCGAGGCGATGGATGCCCGAAGGAGCTCGGCGTGCACATCCACCGCCCGGATGACAGCGCACAGGAAGGTCAGGAAGACCGTGTTCGTGTGGGCCTCCTCGCGCGGATCCAGCAGGTTGACGCCGGTGTCGGTCGCCATCGACCAGTTCAGGTGCTTGCCCGAGCCGTTGATGCCGGCGAACGGCTTCTCGTGCAGGATGCACTCCATCCCGTGCTCGATGGCGACGCGCTGCAGCGTCTCCATCAACAGCATCTGGTGGTCGCTGGCGACGTTGGCGCTCTCGAAGTGGGCGGCGATCTCGTACTGCGCCGGCGCCACCTCGTTGTGGCGCGTCTTGATCGGGACGCCCATGCGCGCCAGCTCGCGCTCGGCCTCGTTCATGTACGCCAGCACGCGTGACGGGATCGACCCGAAGTAGTGGTCCTCGAGCTGCTGATCCTTCGCCGGCCGAGCCCCGAACAGCGTCCGCCGGCAGGTCAGCAGGTCGGGCCGCTGGCGCAGCAGCTCGCCATCGATCAGGAAGTACTCCTGCTCGGCGCCGACCGTCGCCACGACTCGCGAGGCGGTCGTCTCCGGGTCCAGCAGGCGCAGCACCCGCATCGCCTGCTCGCTGACCGACTCCATCGACCGCAGCAGCGGCGTCTTCTTGTCCAGCGCCTCGCCGGTCCAGCTCACGAACGCGGTGGGGATGCACAGTGTGACCGTGTCGCCGTCGCGGGCCAGGAAGACCGGGCTCGTCGCGTCCCACGCGGTGTAGCCGCGGGCCTCGAAGGTCGCGCGCAGGCCGCCGGACGGGAAGCTGGAGGCGTCGGGCTCGCCCTGCACCAGGGCCGATCCGGTGAACTCGCTGAACACCCCGCCGCGACCATCGGGCATGAGAAAGGTGTCATGCTTCTCGGCCGTCAGCCCCGTGAGCGGCATGAACCAGTGGGTGTAGTGGGTGGCGCCCGCCTCGACCGCCCAGTCCTTCATCGCCACCGCGACCGCGTCGGCAATATCCGGGTCCAGCCGGGCGCCCTCCTCCAGGGTGCGCAGCAGCTTGCGGTAGGCCGACTTGGGGAGGCGGCGCTGCATCTGCCGGGCGGTGAACACATCCTGCGCGAACAGCTCCTCGACGGATCGCGGCTCGGGCGGTTCAATAGCGATAGCGGCACGGGGAGTGGTCATCCGGGCGGCTCCTCGATCCTGGCGGGGGCGGGATGTACACGGAATAGCCGGCGAGTCGGCGAAAAAATAGCAGGGCGCCCGGACAAAAGCGAATCCGGCGCGGGTCTCAACCCGCAAGACCTGTCGCTAACTGGCGCACGAAGGCCGCGGCGGCGTCTACGGGGTCTTCCCCCGCCGCCGCCGCCTCGTCGATCCGCCGGATGAGAGCACTGCCGACGATCGCCGCATCCGCCGAGCGGACCACCTCCCGCACGTGCTCCGCCGTCGCCACCCCGAACCCGCAGGCGATCGGCAGGTCGGTGGCGGCCCGCAGCGCCGCCACCGCCGAAGCGATCCGGGGCGCCTCCGCCTGCTCGCCGGTCACCCCGGAGCGCGCCAGGAGGTAGATGAAGCCGCTGCTGGCCCCCGCGATGGCGGCGGCTCGCTCCGGCGGCGTGGTGGGCGAGACGAGCAGGCTCAGGGTGAGCCCGGCGGCCCGGGCGGCGTCGATCAGGGCGCCGGACTCCTCCAGCGGGCAGTCAGGGACGATCAGGCCGTCGAGGCCTGCCGCGGCAGCGTCGCGGGTAAAGCCGCCCGGCCCGCCGAGGCGGTGGACGATCGAGACGCTCAGCATGCCGACCAGCCCGATCCCGATGCGCGGGCGGGCGCCGGCGATCTCGGCCAGGGTGGCGCGCGGGGTGGCGCCGGCCTCGAGGGCGCGCCACATCGCCCGGGCGATCACCGGGCCATCCGCGACGGGGTCGCTGAAGGGGAAGCCGATCTCGACGACCGAGGCGCCGGCGCCCTCGAGCGCCACCAGCGTGTCGCCCAGCCGGCCCGGCGCGGGATGCCCGGTGCAGACGAAGGGCATGAGCCCGCGCTGCCCGCCGGCGCGGAGCCGGGCGAAGGTGGCGTCAATGCGGTTCATCGCCGAGCGTAGGTGGAGGAAATGATGAATGATGAGTCGGAGCGCGACGGCGCCGGGGCGCCAGCGGCTGCTTCGCCAGGCGAGATCTCGTTACGGCAGCGGCACGCTGGTGAGGTCGAGCGTGACGGGCACGTCCCGCAGGTCGCGGCGGATCGTCAGGCGCACGGTGGCGCCGGCGGCGGGCGCGGCCTCGAAGTAGTAGACCAGGCGATGGTCGCTCCACATCGCCGAGCCGGAATCCTGCTCGACGCCGCCGGCGATAAGCGCGATGTTCTCGATCCAAGGCTTCACCGTTCCCGGCGTGATGATGATCTGCGGCTGGGCGCCGGGCTTGTGCTCCAGATGGAGCTTCGCGCCGGGAAAGCCCGGCACGGAGGCCTTCACCGGGGTCGGCGTGCTGGCGGCGGGAAGGTCCACCGACATCGTGCCGGCGCAGATCGTGGCGCTGAGCTGCGCCTGGAGGGAGACCGTCGTCGCGGCCCGCTGCGGGAGCGCCAGCGTCAGGGTCGCCTCCTTCGCCTCGCCCTCCCACTGGTGGATGACATCGATGTAGTCGCGCTCGCCTGAGAAGCCGGGCTCGATGAGCGAGAGGTCGGCGCCGGTCGAATCGACAGCGCGGATGGATGTCGGCTCCTGCAGTTCGATGAGAGTGGCGCCCTTGGGGAGCGAGAGGCCAAACGTGAGCGTCAGCCCGGGGCGATCGAAGAACGCGGCGCCTTCAGCCTCCGGGGCGAGGGATGTCAGGCGGACTTCCTTCACCTCAGTCAGGCGCAGGGCCACGGCGCCGGCGCTGCGGGGATCTTCGTCGATGGTGGTGGCGGCGCCGGCGACCGTGAGCAGGGCGCAGGCGGCGATCAGAGTCGAGTGCGGCATCGCGGGTCTCCTGATGCAGGTGTCGGCCACGGCGTGGCGTCACCTCTGGCATCGGGCAGGCGATGGGGCGACTGAAGCAGCCGCGTCCGCTAATCGATGATGTCCTGCAGGTCCTCGAGCCCCTCGGTGAGGATCCGGGGACCATCCTCGGTGACGAGCACATCGTGCTCGTAGTGGACCGAGAGGGAGCCGTCGGCGGTGAAGATCGGCCACTCCTTGGGCCGCTGGGCGTAGCGGCCCGTACCGAGCGCGATCATCGGCTCGACGGCGACCAGCGTTCCGGGCCAGCAGGGGCGGTCCGCATCCGGCCAGTCGTTGTGCTGGGTCGGCACGGTGTTGCTGATGAAGGGTGGGGCGTGGAGGCTGCGGCCGTAGCCGTGGCCGCCGAGCCCGCGGATGAGATGCAGGCCGCACTCGCCCTCGACATATCCCTGGACGACCTCGGCCCAGCGGCGCCAGGTGTTGTCAGGATGGAGGGTCTCGACGCCCCGCCGGAGGCTCTCCTTGCCGCAGTCCATCATGCGCCGGACATCAGGCGCCGGCTCGCCGAACGAGTAGGTCCAGGCGGCGTCGCCGATCCAGCCGCGGCACTTCACGCCGATGTCGATCTTCAGGAGGTCGCCGGGGCCGAGCGGCTCGCGCCGGTAGCCGGCAGTGCCGTGCACGACGCAGTCGTTGACGCTGAGGCAGGCGTGGCTCGGGAAGGGGGGGATGCGCCCCGGCCGATATCGCAGGAAGCAGGACTTGCAGCCGAGATCATCCAGCGTGATGGCGACGAACTGATCGATCTCCCCGAGGGTCAGCCCGGGGCGCAGCCACTTCGAGAGCCGGCGGTGCGTCTCGACGACGCACTGGGCCGCATCGAACGCGAGCTGGACATCCTCGGGTTTGGTGACGGGTGTGGGGCGGACCATGGTGAATGGTATTCACCACACCGACGAGCAGGCTTGCAGCCAACCCGGGTGGCACAGGCGTCTCGCCTGTGCTCAGCGCCGGGTGGGGCAGGTTTGCGACCTGCCGGCAGCGCCTCTCCAAAGCGCCACGCGCCCGCTTTGCGCGCACAAACGCGACCTCTCAACTAAGGGTAGAGAGACACC
>CAYMJK010000459.1:0-3395 GCA_964390535.1 uncultured Phycisphaeraceae bacterium
CGATCGTGGACGGGGCAGGCGGGGGTGGTTCTGGAGGAGGATCAGCAGGGGCCGCTGGGGCTGTTTCAGGGCGGCGCCGGTTCGATACACTAGGGGCCGCTGTAAGCGGCGGAGCGACGGGCGCCGACCGCTCAGAGCAGCGGTCGGTGGCGCCGGATGGCACGGGAGAACGCATGAGTCAGGGCGGGCCGAACTTGCAGCATCCGGCGTTTGCGGCGGTGAAGGAAGCGTTTCCGGATCGCGCGCTGCGGGCGACGGAGTTCCGCGGGCAGAGCGCGCTGGTGGTCGAGCCGAAGGATCTGCACGAGATCATGGCGTTCCTGAAGAAGTGCGAGCGCACGGACTTCAACTTTTTGTCCGATGTCGCGGGGGCGGACTACCTGAACTATCCGGCCGACACACCCGGGCGCTTCGGCGTGGTCTACAACCTGATCAGCTTTGCCCGCGATGACCGGTTCTTCGTCAAGGTGTTTCTGGATCCCTCGCTGCCGACCGACGGCGTCGTCGAGGATCCGGCGCTCTACCTGGACAGCGTGACCGACCTGTGGCCGGGCGCGGAGTGGCCTGAGCGCGAAGTGTTTGACATGTTCGGCATCCGCTTCCGGAACCATCCGGATCTGCGCCGGATCCTGACGTGGGAGGCCTATCCGGCCCACCCGCTGCGGAAGGATTACCCCGTGCGCGGGCGCGGCGAGCGCGAGAGTTACCGCGTGGTAGACCGCACGTCGAGCTGAATCACCGCCCGCCTGTCGCGGCCCGCTCGGGCGCCGGCGCCGTGACGGTGCCGGGATCCTCGATGCGGATGTGATCGGTCGCAAGGTTCCAGAGGAGCCGGCTGGCCGTGGCCGTGGCGCCGCGCTGGCCATCGTGGAAGATGACGACGCTGCCGGGCGCGGTGGCCTCGACATCGCGGGTGATGGCGTCGTAGGTCAGGCGCTCGGCGACGAGTTCGCGCAGCCCGGACTGGGCCCAGACGGCGCCAAAGGCCTCGGCGCTGATGAGTTCGCCCTGGAAGGCGCTCGCCTCGCCGGCGCCGCCGGTCTCGCGGACGCGAGCTTCGAGGCGCTCGCAATCGAGATTCATCTGGGCCTCATCCGGCGCGGGCTTGTGCGACAACTGCACCGCCCGCCGGATGTCGAGCCGCCCCGCAGCGCGATCCATGTGCAGGGCGCCCTCCCAGTCGATGAGCGTTTCGCCGTGCGCGAGCGCGGCGGGGTCGAGCGGCCCGGGGGCGCCACCCGCGTCGTCGCCGGCGCCATCATCCGCGCCGTGGACGCCGTTGGATCCGACCGGCGCCGCAGCCAGTTCGGCGGCGCTTGGCTCCTCGCGGGAGCGATGGTCGAGCAGCACGAGCCGCCCGGCGCCATCGACATCGAGCGTGCCCGACACGGCATCCGCATCAATCCGCGGGCCCTGCAGCCACAGGAGGCTGACGAGCCGGCGCCCCCCCACTGCCGCGCCGTCGGCGACCCATTGGCCCGAACCAATGGTTGCGAGTTCGCTGGTGTCGCCGGCGAGGATGGCGCCGATGGCGATCGCGCCGAGGAAGCGGCGGGTCGAGGGCTGGTTGTCGCCGGGGGCGCCGATCGCGAGGCCGCGCGCCGCCGCGGCCGCCTTGTCCTCGGCGCTGACTTCACTGCGGGGCGTGAAGCGGATGGTGACCTGCTCGGCGGCGAGCTTGTCCTCCTGCATCGCGCGGGTGACGGTGGCGACGACATCGCCGTAGAGGTCGGCCTCACCGGTCTCGTCGTTGAGGAGCATCTGCTCCGTCCAGGTGGCGGCGACGTCGCCGCGCCGGTCGCGCCGGGGATCGTCGATCTCGTGCGCGAGGTTGCCGGGACCGAAGGCGTTGACGACGCCGGCACGCCCGTCGAGTTCCAACTGCGGCGCCTCGATCTCCGTGCCATCGCGGGCGACGCGGGCGGGGACGCCGACGCCGCCGACGAGAACAGCGCGGTCGTCTTCAGGCCACGCGGTGATCTGGTCGGCGCGGGCGCGGACGGGGAGACCGTCGGCGTCGCGGCCGTTGAGGATCACGGCGCCGGCGAGGTCGGCCTTGACGACGCGAGCCCTGCCTCGGGGGTCCGCCGCAAGGGTGGCGTCCAGCGTCTGGGCCTCGAGGACGGCGTCCGGCGTGGTCGCCTCGACGT
This sequence comes from uncultured Phycisphaeraceae bacterium, assembly GCA_964390535.1. Classification (GTDB taxonomy): domain Bacteria; phylum Planctomycetota; class Phycisphaerae; order Phycisphaerales; family UBA1924; genus CAYMJK01. The sequence goes on from CAYMJK010000459.1 coordinate 2,151, forward strand.
CGCCGGTGGCGAGCAGGCGCGTGGGGCGGGCGCGGGCCCGCGTGGCGCCGGTGGCGCCGGCCGCGGCGGCGTCGGCGTCATCGAACCAGACATCGAGGGCGTCGCACTCGATGGTCCCCTCGCCGCCGGCCCGGGCGACGACGCGGGTCGTCGGATCGGCCTCGCGCCGGGCGATGAGGTGGCGGAGGCGCGGCTCGTCACCGGCGTCGCTCTCGTGCGGCGGGCCGAACTCGGCGCGGAGGCTCTCGGCCCAGATGAGGCCGTCACCGGTCTGCGCCTCGACGTTACCGGCGAAGGAGGCGGTCTCAATGGCGATGGTGTTGGGCCTGTCGCCGGCGCGCGCCTGGCTGCGGAACTGGAAGCCGGCGCTGGACCCCCATGTGATCTCGCCCGAGGGCGCGCCGGGCGCATCGGGATCAGCCGGCGCGCCGGCGCCTTCCGTCTCGCCAAGAGCGGTGAGACGGCCCGAGCCGGGGATGGTTGCCATGAGCGTGGCAATGTCCATGATGATGCGCCCGGCGCGCATCTCGCCCATGCCCGGGGAGCGGAACGCGGCGCCGCTGCGCTCACCGATGCCCCAGAGCGTGAGCACCTGCTCGGTGGCTCGGTAGGCGAGCGACTGGCAGTACCCGCGGGCGCCGAGAGATTCGTCAGCAAAGCGCACCTGCCCCGTGCGGTTGGCGGTGAACTCGATCGCGACGTGGTTGTCATCGGCGAGCTGGACCGGCGTGTCGCCGGTGATGGGATCGACGACGAGCAGGCCCGTCCAGGTCATCGTGATGGGTCCAGCGGGGGCGGCCGGCTGGGCGGCGGGCGCAGGGGCGGACTGTGCCACTGCCGCGGCGATGGCGGCCGTGAGTGGGGCGAGCGGTGCTCGGGCGCTCAAGCGTCTCTCCTCCGTGCCACCGACCTGCTCTGAGGTCGGTGCTTCCACAGCTGGCACGCGCGCCGCCGCGATGTTCGTGGCGGGGAGATTCTTCTGACCGATCGCGCCCTCCGGCAGCCGGTTGTCGAGCAGGCGCATCCAGATGTCGAGCTGGTCGGCGGTGAGGCGCCGGCCCTCCTGCTCGACCACCACATCGTCCTTGAAGGCCGCCTTATAGAGCGTTTCGGCCGGCGGGGCGGGCGCCTGGGCTCGCGCGGGCGGCGCGGCGGGCGCGGGCGGGGAGGCCGGCTTGGCCGGGGGCCGGCCCGCGCTGGGGGCGGCGGCACGGGGAGGCGGGCTGACGGCGGCCGGCGGGTCGG
>CAYMJK010000460.1:0-10238 GCA_964390535.1 uncultured Phycisphaeraceae bacterium
GTCGGGATCGCCACCAGGAACGTCAGCGCCGAGAAGATCGTCGCGATCAGCTCGCCCTCGGCCGCGAACAGATGGTGCCCCCACACCAGGAAGCTGATCGCCGCGATCGCCAGCGAGCTGAACGCGATTGCCCGGTACCCGAAGATCCGCTTGCGGGCATGCACCGCGATGATGTCGGAGATGATGCCCATCGCCGGCAGAATCATGATGTACACCACCGGGTGGCTGTAGAACCAGAAGAAGTGCTGGAAGAGCACCGGGTCCCCGCCCATCGAGGGGTCGAAGATCCCGTAGTTGAACAGCCGCTCGAAGATGAGCATCAGCGTCGTGACGCCGATCACCGGCGTCGCCAGCACCTGGATGATCGCCGTGGCGTAGATGGCCCACACGAACAGGGGCATGTCGAACCATCCCATGCCCGGGGCCCGCAGCTTGTGCACCGTCACCACGAAGTTCAGCCCCGTGAAGATCGAGCTGAACCCAAGGATGAACACCCCCATGATCATGAAGACCACGCGCCAGTGGTCGGCGTCGGTAATGGTCGAATACGGCGTGTAGAACGTCCACCCCGTGTCCACGCCCCCCATCAGGATCGACCCGACCGCGAAGATCGACCCGAAGACGTAGATGTACCACGACAGCAGGTTCAGCCGCGGAAACGCCACATCCTTCGCCCCGATCATCAGCGGCAGGAAGAAGTTGCCCAGCGACGCCGGGATGCTCGGCACGATGAACATGAAGACCATGATCGCCCCGTGCAGCGTCATGACGCGGTTGTACAACTCTCCGGCCTCGTTCTTGCTCTCCGCCCAGCGGCCGAACAGCGACCCCTCCAGCACCGTGGCGCCCTCGCGGACGATCTCGCGGGTGGGCTCGAACAGCTCGGCCCGCACCACGATCGCCATCACCCCGCCGAGGAAGAACATGAACAGCACGGCGAACAGATACATCACGCCGATCTTCTTGTGATCGATCGTCGTCGCCCAGTCCCACACGTTGGCGAAGAACCCACCCTTGGAGGTGAGATAGCTCTCGTCGTGCCCGTGAGAGCCGTGCGGATCATGCGGGCCGTGGGGCCCGTGGGGCCCGTGGGAGCCGACTGTGTGTCTGGGGTCGTTGATGCTGCTCATCTGATGCGCTCCTCGGCCCATCGGGGCCGGCGCGGGTTACTGCCCGTCGCCCTCGCCCGCGGGGGCCGGGGCGTCGGTCTCGCCTTCGCCGCCGGCCGGGGCGTCCGGGTCGGTCTTGAATTCGTCCAGTTGCTCCTGCGACGTGTTCTCGCTGAGCGTCCCGATGTAGGCGATCAGGGCGCTGATCTCATCCTCGCTCACCAGTCCCTGGAACGAGGTCATCTGGTTCGTGAACCCCTCGCGGATCTTGTTGCTCGGGTCGATGATCGACTCGCGGACATGGTCGGCGTCCACGGTGAGGCTCGAGCCATCGGTGTACGTCGTCTCGGAGCCGAACAGGTTCAGCCACGTCGGGCCGGTGCTCGGCCCGCCGTCCACGGTGTGGCAGGTCGTGCACCCCTGCCGGCGGGCGACCATCGCCCCCCGCTCCGCGAGCGTGCCCGTGGGCTGGCCCCAGGCGGCGAGCTTCGCCTCGTAGACATCCTGCTGCACCACCCGGAAGACGCCGTACATCTCCGAGTGCAGGTCGCCGCAGTACTCGGCGCAGAAGATCACGTGGTCGCGGTACGGGTAGTCGCGCTTGATGTCCTCGTCATCCCGCGCCGCCATGGTCTGCGCTTCGGGCCCCAGCGGATCGGCCTGAAACCAGTAGCTGGTGTAGCGGTTCGGGAAGACATCCTGCTTCATCCGGAAGTCGGGCACCCAGAAGCTGTGGATGACATCCGTCGAGACCATCCGCAGCAGGATCGGCGTGTCCTCCGGCACGTAGAAGATCGGCATCTCCTGGTTGGCCGCCTCGACCGACCGCTCCTTCCCCGCGGGGGTGTAGGCCTTCGTGTACATGTCGGTCTGGGCGCCGTTGGGATACTGGATGTTCCAGCTCCACTGCCGCGCGGTGACGTTCAGCGTCGGGCCGCCCACCGGCGCCACCTGCTGATCCACGTACACCCGGAAGCCCTCGAAGAACATCCAGAACATGATCAGCAGCGGAATGATCGACCAGGCGAGCTCAAGCGGCGTGTTGTGGCTCGCGCTGCGCTGCGCCGGCACGCCCGGCCTGCGCCGGTAGATGATCATGAACGCGAGCGTCAGCCCGATCAGCAGCACGAACGACGCGACCGAAACCCACCAGATGAACCCGAACAGCTCGTCCGCCTCGCGCGCAGTGTCCGACCAGCTCCGGCCTCCGAACCACAACTGATCCACGAAGCCGGCCTGCGGCGCGCCAGGCCCTGCGGGCGCCGCGTCGGGCACGGAGGGAACCGTCGGAGGTGGGGTCGACGTCGGCGCCATCAGACGCTCCTTGCGCCGGCGCCGATGGCCGCGGCAGCCGGGGCGGGTGTTCGCTCATTGCGCGCCGGTCGGTCGCGCCTGCCTGCCGGCCCGGCGCCGGCCGGTTCGCCTGCGCGGGCGCTGCGCCGGCGGCGCACCTCGTGCGCCTTCAGGAAGATCACCAGCGCCGCCAGGCTCAGCACCGTGACCAGCCCGACGCCGCGCATGATCATCCACGCCTGCAGGGTGTACGCCCCGGTGTTCGGGTCGTAGCTGTAGCAGAACAGCCTGATCTTGTCGCCGAAGCTCGTGGCGATGCGCCCCTGCGACGCCTCCAGCAGCGCCAGCCGCAACTGACCGGGATAGAACTGAAATCCGTACATGTACCGGCTCACCACCCCGTCCGGCGAGAGCACGAAGATCGCCGACGGATGCCCGTACTGATCGACCTCCGGCAGATACCGGTACTCGAAGCCGACGGCGTCCGCGATGCGCCGCGACTCGTCCGCGGTCGCCGTGTGGAACCGGTACCCGGCGCGGATCGCGTCGGTCTTCTTCCGGTTGTACGCCGTCAGGGCGTACTCCTCCTCGGTCCGCGCCTGCTCGGTCGTGTTCGTCGGGTCGAAGCTGACCACGACGACGCGGTAATCCTCCCCCACCGTGTAGTCCAGCGCCCCCGCGGCCTGGTTGATCGCGCGCAGCGTCGCCGGGCAGGCGACCGGACAGTCGTAGTAGACCAGCGCCAGGATCACCGGCAGGTCACGCCCGTCCGGGCCGGGCTCGAAGTACTCGCCAAGCTCGAGCGTGCGCCCGCTGGTGTCGGTGATCTTCGCATCCAGCGGAACCTGCTCCCCCAGCCGCTCGATCACATCCAGCCCGCGCACCTGCTCGGGCAGTTCAGTCTCCAGGACCTGCCCGGCGCACGGCGCGGCCATCGCAGCCACCGCCGCGGCAGCCGCGACGATCAGCCCGAATTGTGCGCGCAGCCGGCGCATGGTCTCAGCGGCCCTCCCCATATCGCGCGATCACTTCGTCGAACGCCTCCGCCCGAACGGCATCGATCTCCGCCAGCGACTCCGCCTGGTATGCGTTCGCCTCGCCCGCCAGCGCCGTCGTCTCGATGCGCTGGCGCCTAGCCTCAGTCACCGTCGAGCGGAAGTACAGAATGATCACCACGATCACCGCCGCCACGCCCACGCTCGTGAGCGCGAACGCCACCAGCAGCCCGCGCACATCCACGTGCGACGCGTGCTCGTGCTGCGGCAGACCCTCGGCCATCGTGTGCCGATGCCATGAGTCCGGGCGCTCCTCGGGATGGGGGGTGAAGTGCGTGTCGTGCGTCATCTGGTACCCCTGCGGGGGCTCGTGCGGGCCTGTTGGCGGCCTCTCGAAAGGACTCGGGTCAGCGAATACCCGGCGAGCCGGGTTCTGGTGAGATCACACGTATTCCTGTTTCACAGTAGTATAGGGGGCCGCGAGGCCCTCTCCAGACTCCTTTAGATGTAGTTCTTGTGCGCCATCGACTCCGGAAGCCGCGGGTCGCGCGTCGGGATCAGGGCCGTGCTCGGCAGCCGGTGCAGCAGCACCCCGATGAACAGGCAGAGCACCCCGAAGATCGCCCCCAGATCCAGCCACGCCGTCGCCGCCGCGCCAGGGGCGTCGGCCCCGCCCAGCCCGATGTCCAGCGACGGCCGGACGATCCAGTACAGGTCCATGCCGTGCATGATGAGCATCCAGATGCAGACCACCGCCAGCGAGACCCCGCCCCGCCGCACCGGCGTCCACAGCAGGATGTAGAACGGCACGATGAAGTGCCCGATCGCCAGGGCTGCGAACAGCCAGCCGTAGTGCTCCTTGCGGTGGAGGAACCACGCCGTCTCCTCGGGGATGTTGCTGTACCAGATGAGGAAGTACTGGCTGAACGAGATGTAGGCCCAGAAGACGGTGAAGCCGAACATGAACTTCACCAGGTCGTGCTGATGCTCCCGCGTCACCACGCCCTTCAGCTTCCCGCGCGACCGCAGCCACATGTACACCAGCGTGCCCAGCGTGGTCGCGCTGAACATGCTCCCGGCGAAGTACCACACGCCCCACATCGTGCTGAAGAAGCGGTAGTCGGTCGTCGCCATCAGCCAGTCGAACGCGAAGAACGCCGAACTCAGCCCCAGCGCCAGCAGCCCCCACGAGCTCGTGAACCGGGCCTTGTTCGACAGCCACTTGTCACCCGTTTCGTCCTGCCCGACGCTCGTGCGCCACAGCAGCGTTGACAGCAGCGTCCACAGCCCGAAGAAGATCAGCACCCGCACCAGAATGAACGGCGCGTTGAGGTACCCCGACTTGTGCGCCAGTAGCACATCCCCCGGCCCCACCAGATTCGGGTTCAGCCAGCTCGAGACCGTCGCCTCGCCCCGCCCCGCCAGGATCAGCTCCCCCGTCAGGAAGACCACGAACAGGCCCATGAGCACCAGCCCCGGCAGCCGGAACATGTGCTCGAACACCCGGCGCACGTTCCCGCTCCAACCCGACATCGCCACGTGCAGGCACATGACGAAGAACATGGCGCCCAGCGCGATCGCCCCCGCGGCAGTCACGCCCGCCAGCAGCATCCCCAGCGCATGGCGGGCGCCGAAGGCGAACCCGCCCATCACCGTCGCGATCAGCCCCAGCCCGCCCAGGGCGATCAGGGCGTTGGGCAGCAGGCCCATCTCGCCGGTCTTGATCGTGATGTTCTCGGGGCGCAGGGCCTCGCCGCCGGGACCGGCCCCGACACCGCCATCGTGCCCGCCATCGCCATGACCGTGGGCGCCGGCGCCTGCTGCGATCTGCGTCATTGCCCGCCCTCCTGTCCGGCCTCTTCCGCGCCCCCGCCGGCCGCCCCCGCCGTCATCGGCGGCTCGCCGACGCCCGCGGCCTGCAGCGCCCGGATGTAGGCGACCACCGCCCATGTGTCCTGGGCATCCAGCGCGTGCCCGTAGCTGGGCATGCGAATGCTGCCATCGGGGTTCTTCAGCCCGTGCCGCGCCACCTGGAAGAGGTACCCGTCCTTCCCGGTCCGCTGCGCCGGGTCGGAATACTTCGGATCGTGATAGTTCGCCACCGGCACGCTCCAGCGCCGGCCGACCATCCCCTTGCCATCCCCCTCGTACCCGTGGCAGACCGAGCAGTAGATGTTGAACCGCTCCGCCCCCCGCTCCAGCAGCGCCCGCGTCACCTCGATCGGGATGCGGTCCACCGGTGTCCCGTCCTCGGCCAGCCCGTGATAGATCGCGTCGTCCGGACGCAGATACCCGTCCCGCTCCGCGGCCAGGGCGTCCCGCAGCGTCGGGTCGAACTGATCCGGCTCGACCGCCACCGGAAACGCGCCGAACGGCACGCTCCCCACCACCGGCTGACGCATCATGCGCCCCAGGTGCGGCCCCTCATCGTGGTCCAGATGCGCCTCCACCGGGACTTCGATGTCGTGATAGAAGGGGCTGCCCCCCTGCGGCTCCCACTTCGGGCTGTCATCCATGTCCGGCAGGAACTGCCGCGGCGGCTCGTTGCTGCGCGACTCGCGGCAGCCGGACAGGCCACCCAGCGTAAGCCCGAGCCCCAGGGCGCCCGCAACAGCCCCCGCAGCCGCCGGCGTCATCGCTCTGTGCAGACCGCGCCGCCTCATCGGACCTCCTCCACCAGTTCCACCGAGGTCGCCCCCGCCCGCAGCAGCAGATCGCGGCAGGCCACAGGGTCGAACTTCGGGTCGCGGGCCTCGATCGCGATCACGAACCGGTCGTCGGTCACCCGCAGGAAGCTCTCCTTCGCCAGCAGCGGGTGGCTGAACCGCGGCAGCCCGTTGAGCGCCAGCATCCCGAAGAACGAGCTGAACGCCGCCAGCAGAATTCCGATCTCGAAGATGATCGGGATCCACGGCTCCCAGTCGCCCGGGTTCTTTCCCTGCACCACCAGCGGGTAGTCCACCGCTGTCATCCACCACTGCATGAGCACGGCCAGACCCACGCCCGTGAACCCGCCGATGGCGACGATCAGCGGCAGCTTCGTCGCCTTGTGCCCCATCGCTCCATCGATCCCGTGGATCGGGAACGGGGCGTACACGTCCCATTTCGAGAAGCCGGCGTCGCGCACCTGCTCGGCGGCGTGGTACACCGCCGGCGGATCGGCGAACTCGGCCATCACGCCGTACACCGGCGTCCCCGCCTCGGTCTTGAACCGCGCCGGCGCCGGCGTCACGAACGGAAGGTAATCACTGATAGCCATGGTCAGTGGCCCTCTTTCTCGCGCACGTTGTATCCCTGAAACGCGTCGCCCGTGCCGTGCCCCGGGCCGCCGTGCGGGTCGGCCTGCGGCGTCACCGCCTTCACCTCCGCGATCGGGAAGACCGGCAGGAACCGCAGGAAGAGCAGGAAGAGCGTCAGGAACACCCCGCACGAGCCCGCCAGCGTCAGCACATCCACGAACGTCGGGTGGAACATGTGCCACTCGCCCGGCAGAAACGCCCGGTGAAGGCTGGTCACGATGATCACGAACCGCTCGAACCACATGCCAATGGTCACCAGCAGGGCCACGATCCAGATCGCCAGCGCGCTTTGCCGCATCCGGCGGAACCAGAAGACCTGCGGGCTCACCACGTTGCAGAAGATCATGCTCCAGTACGCCCACCAGTACGGCGCGAACCGCCCGTCCTCCCCCGCCAGGAACGGCGGCATCAGCCGGTTGTAGACGAACACGTCCGCCTCGTACTCGTTGCCGCCGTACCAGGCGATGAAGAACTCCATCGAGTACGCGAACCCGACCATCATGCCCGTCACCAGCACGATCTTCGCCATGTTCTCCAGGTGGCGCAGCGTGAGGATGTCCTTCATGTTCGGGAAGACTTCCCGCGCCGGGATCATCAGCAGCAGCACCATCGCGAACCCGCCGAAGATGGCGCCCGCCACGAAGTACGGCGGGAAGATCGTCGTGTGCCACCCCGGCAGGATGCTCGTCGCGAAGTCGAACGACACGATCGAGTGCACGCTGAGCACCAGCGGCGCGCTCAGCCCCGCCAGCAGGATGTACGCCTTCTCGTAGGTCATCCAGTGCCGGCTGCTGCCGCGCCACCCCACCGCCAGCAGGCCGAACACCAGTGCACGGATCTGATCGCCCGTCCACGGCAGCAGGGGCAGCCGCGGCCCGTCCGGGTCGGCCAGCCGGCGCCGCTCGGCCCGGTCGCGCAGCGTCGCCAGGTCCGGGATCATCCCCATGTACCAGAACAGCAGCGAGACCGTGAAGTACGTGCTCACCGCGAACACGTCCCACAGCAGCGGGCTGCGGAAGTTCGGCCAGATCGAGTTGGAATTCGGGATCGGGAAGACCATCCAGATCATCCAGATCCGCCCGACGTGGATCGCCGGGAACATCCCGGCGCACATCACCGCGAAGATCGTCATCGCCTCCGCCGCACGGTTCACCGCCGTCCGCCACTTCTGCTTGAACAGCGCCAGAATCGCGCTGATCAGCGTCCCGGCGTGCCCGATGCCGATCCAGAACACGAAGTTCGTGATGTCGAACGCCCACCCCACCTGGTTCGTCAGCCCCCACACCCCGATCCCCGTGACGATCAGGTACAGGATCATCAGCGTGCCCACGCCCGCCACCGTCGCGCTCAGCGCGAACAGCGGCAGCCACCACTTCCCGGGCGCGTTCTCCACATATCCGCAGACGATGTCGCTGATCTCCGAGAAGCTCCGGTTGTTCAGCACCAGCGGTGGCCGCACCGCCGGATCGTCGATCAGCGAGCCGTCGCCGACCACCGGGTCCAGCGTCCGGTCGATCGGCGCGGGGCGCAGCCCCGCGAGCCGCTCGGCGGTGACCTGATCTGGATCGAAGCTCGTCATCGCGTCTCCGTCGTCTCGTGGCGGCTCACGCCAGCACCTTCAGGCTCAGGGCGTACCCGGCGTCCTCCGTCTTCCGCCGCGGATCGAACATCGCGTGCCCCTCCTCGCCGCCGATGGGGGCGCCGTGCCCGTCGTCATGGCCCCCTCCGTGATGGAACGGATCCTCCACCGGCTCGCGCAGCTGCGGGTTCGGGTTCTTCACCCGCACCAGATACTCCGTCCGCGGCCGCGTGTCCAGGAACCCCAGCAGCGAGAACGCCCGCCCGCTGGCGTGCTGCTTCGCGACCGCGCTCTCCCGGTCGTTGATGTCCCCGAACACGATCGCCCCCGTCGGGCACGCCTGCTGGCACGCCACCTGGAAGAACCCGTCCGGCACGTGCCGCAGGTCGCGCAGCGACGCCTCGTACCGCGCGTTGTTGATTCGCTGGATGCAGTACGTGCACTTCTCCATCACGCCGCGGCTGCGCACCGTCACATCCGGGTTCTGCCGCATCTTCGTGATCTCGTCCAGCCCCTCCAGCAGCCGCGGCGGGATCTTGTGCTGGTTCTCCGGCAGCATGTTGTCCACGGCGCCGCCCGTCGCCTTGCGCACCGTCCGGTGCAGCCCGCCGTTGAACTTCGTCACCCCGTAGTCGAAGAAGTTGAACCGGCGCACCTTGTACGGGCAGTTGTTGGCGCAGTACCGCGTGCCGATGCAACGGTTGTACACCTGGTAGTTGATCCCCTCCGGCCCGTGCACCGTCGCGTTCACCGGGCACACCGTCTCGCACGGCGCATTCTCGCAGTGCTGGCACGGCACCGGCTGGAAGATCGTGTCCGTCGGGCTGTTCAGGTCGTCGCCGATGAAGTACCGGTCCACCCGGATCCACGTCATCTCCCGCCCGCGGGCCGTCTCCTCCTTGCCCACCACCGGAATGTTGTTCTCGCTCTGGCACGCGATCGTGCACGCCCCGCACCCGGTGCACTTGGCCATGTCGATGGCCATCCCCCACTGCTGCCCCTTCGCGTACACCGAATCCGGCGCCGGATTGCCGCGAGACTCGTTGAACGGGTTGATGTAGATCGATCGGTTCGGCGGCGTGTGGCTCAGCTCCCCCAGCCGCTCGGCAAAGTTCAGTTCTTCGTCCACCGCCGGCCCGCCGCCGTAGAGCGATTCGTGCGGAACCCGCTCTGCCCCGTGGTGATCCCACGCCGGCAGATCCACCTGCCGCACCAGCGAGTCGCGCCCCTCCAGTGACCAGTGGTTCTGCGTGCTCGCGATCAGCTCCGCCCGCCCGGTTTTGCGCAGCGTCGCCCCGCCCGCCGTCCACATCGCCTCCGAGGGCCGCACCGCGTAGGTGTTCACGCCGACGCCCGAACCCACGAGCCCGCAATGCTCCCGCCCGTATCCCAGCCGCAGCAGGATCGTGTCATCCGCCATCCCCGGCAGGATCCACACCGGGATGTCCAGCGTCCGCCCGCCCACCTCCAGCGTCGCCACGTGCGCCTTCGGCAGCTTCTCGATGTACGGCTCCGGCGTCAGGCCCAGCTTCTCCGCCGTCGCCGGGCTCAGAAACGCCGGGTTGTCCCACGTCGTCATCGAGGCGATCTCGGGCAGCTCCTGCAGCCAAGCGTAGTTCGCGTAGCGCCCGTCATACAGGCGGCTGGTCGCGAACACGACATCCAGCGACTCGCCCCCCGGCGCCGACGCCGCCACCGGCGCCCGGCGCACCGCCTCGGCGATGGCCGATGCCCGAAGCTGCGGCGTCTCGCCCCGCCCCGCCGAGCCCATGCTCAGCCCGTCGTGCAGCGCCCGGCGCCAGGATTTCTCGAACGCCCGGCCATCCCCGCCGGCGGCGGCCCGCCAGGTTGCGCGCACGATGTCGTACCCCGCGGCCGAACGCGGCCCTTCCGCCTCAGTCGCCTCACCGCCCTCGCCTGCCGCATCCGGCGCCGCCTCGCCCGCGGCGAGCATCCCGTCGCG
>CAYMJK010000461.1:0-3776 GCA_964390535.1 uncultured Phycisphaeraceae bacterium
CCCCGATGGCGTCCGTGGCGGCCTCCCCCTCGGGCAGGCGGGCGGCGAGCGTGGTGTCGGTGAGCCCGACGAGGCTGTTGAGGGCGCTCTCGACCATGATCGGCCAGGAGAGCACCCAGATGGCCCCGGTCATCGTGAGCCCCGCCAGCCGCCCCGTGCGGAGCCGCCCGTCCGCCGTCAGCCCGCGCGCCTGCGCCTCCCCCCGGATCCGGGCCGATCCCATGACCGCCGAGATGGAGCGCCAGTCCATGAGGGTCGCCAGCGCGCGCGGACCGCGCGGGGGGCGCGGTCGATCCGGTGGCCGGCCGGCCGGGGGCTCTTCCGGGCGTTCTGGCACGCTGACCCTCCAGGAGCGCGACGGCCGCCCCGGGGCGAGTCTAGGCTCCAGCGGGGAAATGACCGGCATCCTGCGCGGCCGGCGCTTCGTATAGGGAGGCTCCCCCCGCCCCCGGCTGCGCCCCACGCGCACGCCGCCTGCGTTGATTTGCGTTCATCATGGAAGGGAATCCGAAGATGCTCATCCGCACAGCTCTGATCGCGATCGTTGCGGCAGCGCATGTCAGCGCACAGCCGGCGCCCGATCAGCCCCTGCCGACCGACCCCCGGCTCGTCACCGGCGAACTGGACAACGGCCTGGACTACATCGTGCTGGAGCATGATGAGCCCCCGGGGCGCATCTTCCTGCGCCTGCACATCGACTCGGGCTCGCTCAACGAGACCGACGAGCAGCGCGGCGTGGCCCATTTCCTGGAGCACATGGCCTTCAACGGCTCGGAGAACTTCCCGCCGGGGTCGGTCGTGCCGTTCTTCCAGGAGCTGGGCCTGAGCTTCGGCCGCCACCAGAACGCCTCGACCGGCTTCGATCGCACCTTCTACATGCTCGAACTGCCCGACACCGAGCCCGAGACGCTGGACAAGGGCATGCTCTTCCTCAGCGATGTCGCCACCGCCCTCGACCTGTCCGACGAGGAGATCAAGAAGGAACGCCCGATCATCATGGAGGAGAAGCGCACCCGCGAGAGCGCCCAGCAGCGCATCGTCGAGCAGGTGATCACACAGCTCGCCCCCGAGTCCCTCTTCGGCGAGCGGCTGCCGATCGGGACCGAGGAGACGATCCTCGGGATGGATTCGGAGGACTTTCAGGCGTATTACGACCGCTGGTACACGCCGTCGAACATGACGCTGATCGTCGTCGGCGACATGGCGGCGAATCAGGTGGTCCCCGCGATCGAGGAGCATTTCGCCGGCGGCGAAGCGAGCCCCATGCCCGAAGACCAGGACATCGGCGTCATGGCCTCCGTCGGCGAGCGGGCCATCATCGCGACCGATCCCGAGATGTCGCACGCGGAGATCTCCATCTCGCGCGTCGAGCCCCCGCGCGGCCCGACCACCACGCGCGACGAGTACCGGCGCGACCTGGTCGAGTCGCTCGGCTCGCGGATCTACAACCGCCGCCTGGGCGCGCTGGTCAACGCGGGCGAGCTGTCGGCCCTGAGCGCCAGCGCCGGCTCCAGCGACTTCGCCGGCGCCATGCGCTGGACCCAGGTGAGCGCCCGCGGCGAGATCGACCAGTGGCGGACGATGCTCCAGGAGATCGCCACCGAACTCCAGCGGGCCCGCCTGCACGGCTTCACCGAGCGCGAGCTCGAGGATGCGAAGACCGACGCCAGGGCGGCGGTCGACCGCGCGGTCGAGGTCGAGCCGACGATGTCGGCCCGGTCATTCCTCGGACGGATTCACAACGCCGTCGCCACCGGCGAGCCCCCGATGGCCGCCGGCCAGCAGCGGAACCTGGTGCTCGACATCCTTCCCACGATCACGGTCGAGGAGGTGAGCGCGGCCTTCGCCGACCTCTTCGAACTCGAAGAAGGCGTGATCTTCATCCTGCAGGCGCCCTCCGGCGGCGATGTGCCCAGCGAATCTGAGCTCGTGCGCACCGGCCGCGAGGCCCTCTCCGTTACGCCGGACGCCTCCGCCGAGCGCGAGCGCGCCGAGTCGCTGCTCGCCGAACTCCCGACCTCGGGCGCCCTGGACTGGGGCGTCCGCCACGCGCCGACCGATGTCACCACGATCCACCTCACCAACGGCGTGATCGCCCACATCCGCCCGATGGATGTCCGCGAGGATTCCATCAGCGTGCAGATCCGTGTGATGGGCGGCGAGGTCGAGGAGAACGCCGCCAACCGCGGCGTCACCGATGCCGCCTCGATCGCATGGGGCCGCGCCCGCGCCGGTGGGGGGCACAGTTCCACCGACATCCGCGACCTGATGGTCGGCTCGACCGCCTCCGTCAGCGGCCGCGCCGGGGTCGATGTGCTGACGCTCTCCATCTCCAGCAACCCGGAGGATCTGGAGCAGGGCTTCCAGCTCGCCTATCTGCTGCTGACGGATCCAACGGTCGAAGCGCCGGCGCTGGAGCAGTGGAAGCGCGGCCAGAAGCAGCTCATCGAGCTGCGCAAGAGCCAGCCGGAGATCGCCGCCATCAATGCCTACTTCGACGCGCTCTATCCGGCCGATGAGATCCGCATCCGTCTGCTCACCGAGGAGCAGGTGGACGCCATCACGCTGGAGCAGGCCCAGGCCTGGCTGGACCGCATCGTCGCCGAGGCGCCGATCGAGGTGGCCCTCGTCGGCGACATCGAGGTCGAAGATGCCGCGGCACTGATCATCAAGTATCTCGGCGCCCTCCCGTCGCGCCCGAAGGTCACGGCGGAAACCAACCTCGACCTGCGCACGATCGAGGTTCCCGAAGGCCCGACACACATCGAGCGAACGGTGGAAACCCGCTCCGACAAGGCGATGGTGATCGCCGGCTTCATCTCCACCGACTACACCGAGCATGACGACCGGCGGGCGATGGCCCTGGCGGCTCGCATCCTCTCCACCCGCATGATCGAGCGGATCCGCGAGTCCGAGGGCCTCTCCTACAGCCCGACGGCCTCCAGCCAGCCGGCGACCACCTTCCCCGGCCACGGCGTGTTCATGTCGCAATCGTCCACCGACCCGGAGAAGGCGGCCCGCCTCGCCGAGGCGCTGCACGAGCTCTTCGCCGAGTTCGCCGAGGAAGGCCCCACCGATGAGGAACTCGCCACCGCCAAGCTCCAGCTCGCCAACACGCTCGACGAGGATGTCCGCGAGCCCGGCTGGTGGCGCAGCGCCATCAGCGACCTTGAGTACCTGGGCGTGAGCCTTGAAGAGGTCCTCGCCGAGCCCGAGGCCCACCAGGACTTCACCGCCGCCCAGGTGCGCGAAGTCTTCGCCCGCTACAACCGCCCCGACAACCGCATCACCATCATCATCCGCCCCACCCCGCCCGCGGAGGAGGAAGATGCGGATGAGGATGCAGCGGCGGAGGATGCGACCGCCGGCGAGTGAACCGAAGCCATTTCGCGCGGAGGCGCCGAGATCGCGGCAAGCGCCGGCCGATCTCAGGCTCTCCACGCCCCCGCGCCTCCGCGTGAGCTTCCCCTCCGCTCACCCCCCGAACGCCGCCCGCGCCAGCGCCGGCAGCACCGTCCCGCTCGGCCCAAGCAGCGAGATGTCCACCCGCGCCGAGGCCCCCGTCGGCTCGCGGTTGACCTCGATCGTGCGCGCCCCGGCATCCCGCGCCACATCGATCAGCCCCGCCGCGGGAGAGACCGCCGCGCTCGTTCCGATCGTCAGGAACAGGTCGCACGCCGCCGCGGCCTGCGCCGCCGCCTCCAGGGCCCCCTCCGGCAGTATCTCCCCGAACCAGACGACGTTCGGCCGCAGCAGCCCGCCGGCCGCGCTCCGCG
>CAYMJK010000462.1:0-2819 GCA_964390535.1 uncultured Phycisphaeraceae bacterium
TTGATGGGCCTGGACCAGCCGCGGGCGATGACGGGGCGGAGCCTGCTCGCCTGAGCGTTCTCTCACAAGCCCCTGGGGCCGGGGAGGGCGGGGTCGGTCGCGGGCGCAGATCTATAAGTACTGCTGCTGCAAGCGATTACGCGCTGCTGGACAAATTCTGAAATTCTTCAGCCCGGATCCGCAAAAAGGCATTGACAGGCTACGACAGTCGTAGTAGCTTTGATGCGGCCAGACTTCGCCCTGCCGGGCGCGGCGGCCGGAGGAGCGCCCGATGGGGCAGTTGCGGCACGATCTTGGCGAGGCGGAACTCGAAGTCCTTCGCATCCTCTGGGATCGCGGCGCCTGCACCGTCCGCGATGTGCTCCAGGCGTTGCACGGGTCCGGCCGCAAGGTCGCCTACACGACCGTGCTGACCACGCTCTCACGCCTGGAGCAGAAGAAGTACGTCGCCAGCAACAAGAGCGGCATGGCCTACGTCTACCGGGCGAAGATCAGCCGCGAGCGAGTGGCGGGCGCCCGGATCGGTTCGCTGGTGCAGCAACTGTTCGACGGGGCGCCGGGATCGCTGGTCGTGCAACTCATGGAGAGTGAGCGGTTCACCCACGAGGAGCTGGCGCAGTTCCGGGCCCTGATCGATCGGCTGGATGAGCGCGGCGGGGAATCGAGGCGGCGGTAGCCGCGGAGAGAGAAGATGCCGGCGGGGCAAATGGATCTGCTGTGGACGAGCTCGCTGGCGGCGATACCCATCGCCATCGCCATCGGGTGCCTCTGCCGCTGGATCGTGCGCCGCCCGGCGACGCGGCACGCGCTGTGGGTGATCGCGCTGATCTCGCTGACGCTCCCGGCGGTGGGGGTCCTGGCGGGGGCGCAGCGGCTGGATGTCGCTGGCTGGGCCCGCAGCGCAGCCGATCGCGTCACGATGCTGGCCGGAGCGGTGGTCGCGGCGCCGGGGCAGTTCGCACGGACGCCGGCGCCAGTGGAGCCTGAGCCGATCCTCACATCGCCGCTGCCTCAGCCTGCCGCTCCGACCCCAACGTCGGCCCCGGCCGCAGCGCCGATTGACACGCCGCGCTTGACCACGCCGGCGCCGCGTGCGGCAGCCGCATCGAACCCGGCCGCGCCGCAGGAGCCACGGTCGCCGCTGTCGCGTCCGGCGGCGCAGACTCGAAGCGCCCCCGCATCCCGCCCCGATCCCTCCCCGATCGACCTCGCGCCGGCGCCGCGCAAGCCCGCCGGCGCGGGGCGATCATTCGTGCTTCCCGATCCGGCGCGCGCTGGGCCCACGCCGCCCCCGGAGATGGCCGCGGCAACGGTCGCCTCGCCCCGGCTGCCGCTCGATCCGGCGCCCGAGCCAGGGCCAGATGCGCCCGCTCCCGATGCGCCGATCGATCCCGCCCCGGCCATGCGAGCCGGCGCGGACCCTGGGACCATGGGCGCGACTGCGCCGCTGCTGACCCCTCGGCGCGCGATCAGCCGCGGGCTCGGCGCCGAGGCCAGCGCCTGGCTGGGCCGGCTGACAGATGCGCGCGACGCGATCCTGGCCCTGCCCTCCCCTCCGGTCGCGATCTGGCTCGGCGGCGCGGGGCTGGTACTCGGCCTCGGCCTGCTGCGACTGTGCGCACAAGGGCGGCGCTGGCGCCGATCGCGCCCCGCGCCGGCGCAGGTGCGCGCGCAGGTTGCGCAGGTGGCGGGCGAGATCGGGCTCCGCCGGCTGCCGCGCTGCGCCATGACGGACGAGCGCATCTCGCCGATGATCTGCTGCGGGGTGCGCCCGCGCCTGTTGCTGCCGGCGAGTCTGTGGCATGATCTCGATGCGGACTCGCGCCGCGCGGTGCTGCTGCACGAGCTTGCCCACCTGCGCCGGCGCGATCACCTCATCTGCTGGCTCGAGGCCGTCATCGGCTGCCTGTACTGGTGGCATCCGGTGGTCTGGTGGGCCCGCCGGCGGATCCGCGAGGAAGCGGACCTCTGCTGCGACGCGTGGGTTGTGGCGCTGATGCCCGCGGGCCGGCGCGCCTACGCCGAAGCCCTGCTCTCGACGCGCTCGTACCTGAGCGCAGGTTCTGGACGTTCTGCCGGCGGCCTCCCCATGGCGACGGCTCGCTCTCGACGATTCTCAAGGAGATTGACAATGGTGATGACAGCTCCAGCCCGACCCGGAATCTCGCGCGCCGGCGCCATGATCGCCGCGGCAGTCGCCCTCTCCGGGGCCCTGATCATGCCCGGTGTGGCCTGCCCGCCGGAGGAGAAGAGCAAGAACAAGGAGCGTGCCGCGGCTGCACTCGCCGTCGAGGCTGCCCACGCTGCGCGCGCGGCCGACGCCGCCCTGGTCGCATCGGAAGCGGTGGACGCCGTCGCCGAGGAGGCGACGTCGTTCGAGCGATTTATGGGCGGGCGCCAGCCGGGCGCCAGCGATTCCGATGCGCGGCTGCGCGACCTCGAGCGGCGCCTGCAGAGGATGGAGGAGATGCTGCAGCAGATGAGCCGCCAGGGTCGCGGCGGCAGCGCCCGCGGGTCCGGCGCTCCCGGCGCTGTCGTCGCGCCGCGCGCTCCGGCGCCCCCTCATGGCGCCGGCGGCGCCGTCGCCCCGCAGCCTCCGCAACCCCCGCAGCCCCCGCAGCCGCCCACCCAGATGCGTCTGTTCCACGTCGATCCGCACGGCATCACGGAGATGCCGTCCCCGGACATGGGCGAGGAAATGCGCATCCGCTACTACCTGCCGGATGGCAAGCTCTCGGAGCTGACCGAACTCATGGTCCGCAGCGATGTGCCCGTGCTCGTCTCGCCCAGCGATGACTACATCACCGTGCTGGGCAATC
>CAYMJK010000463.1:0-4017 GCA_964390535.1 uncultured Phycisphaeraceae bacterium
CGAGATCCACCGGGAGCGGGCGGCGGCGGGGGTGGGCCCTGGCTCCGGCGGGGGTCGGGAGGCCGGTGGCGCCGGCGGGGCTGGGGGCGTGGCCGGAGCCGGCGGCGGAGCGACGGCGGCGGGCGGCGCGGGAGGCGTAGCCGGAGCGGGTGGTGTGGCGAGCGGCGCCGGCGCCGGAGCTGGGACGGCAGGCGGGGCGGGTGGCGCCGCGGCGGCGGTCGGCGGTCCGATGGCGGGCGGGCTGGGCGGCGTGCACTTCGAGCTGACGGGCGAAGATGTCACCGAGTGCATCGGCGGCGCCTCCGGGCTCACCGAGGCCGGCCTGAGCGCGAATTACGCGAGCGCCTGCGACCCGCGCCTGAACTACCAGCAGGCGCTGGAGATGGCGTTTTTGCTGTCGCGCCGGCTGGGGTGATTCTCGCGTCTCGATTCCGCGATGCGTCTTGCTTCAATGTGCCGCCGCAGGCGCACACGGGTGTGTGCGTTGCATGCGAAGCAAGATTTCTCAAAAATCTGCACCCTAACCCGGTTCCGGGGGCGCTGGTGAGCGATTGGGCGCTCCGAAGCAACTTCGAGATTTGCCGCAGCGTGATGCCGGGCTCATACGGGCATGTTTGTTCGGGCGCTGCTGCCAACCTGTTCGGGTCGGCGGAGAATCGTGGTTGCGTCGGCTGCGCCACCTGTTACAACGGTGGATCTGGGGAACCTGGGTTCCCCGAGACTCGTGCGGCGGACTCAGCGTGGGGCCGCCGGAACCGGAAAGGCCGGTCCAAATCCCGAAGGGGGGCAACTCGCTCGGGATTTGGCCGGTATATTGAAGGAGATCGCCATGCGACGCAGTTTCTCACTCCATCCGGCCGTGGCCCTGATCCGAAGCGGCGGAATGCGCCTTGTCGGGCTGATCGCAGCAGTCGCTCTGCTCGGCGGGGGAGGTAGCGCTGTGGCGCAGACGGGGGCGGGGGCGGCGCGGGAAGCGCTGGAGCGGGAGTTTCCGGGGGTCGTGGTGATCGAGCGCGGGGACCGGGCGCGGACGGTCTTCGGGCGGCCGATGACAACAGGCGCCACGGCGCGGGAGGCGATGGAAGACTGGATGTTCCTCTACGGCGATGTGTTCGGTGTCGATGAGTTGGAATGGGTCGAGAGCCGCGCCTCGGAGATCAGCCACGAGCGGGTGGTGTTCGCCCTGCCGCAGGAGGTGACGGTCGAGGGCGGGATCCTGGCCGAGCCGACGCGACTGCGGGTCGAGGGCGGGCGGCTGCGGGCGCTGGTGGCGCCGGTGGAGGGGGCGCCCGGAGAGAGCTTCGCGGTCACATACGTTTCGTCGCGCATCAAGGACACGAGCGCCGGCATTGCTCCGCCCCTGCTCACCGGCGCTGAGGCGATCGCCGCGGCGGGGCGGGACGATCGCACCGAACATCTGGAGTCCTGGCGCGAGCCGGAGTTGGTCGTGATCGAGGCGGATCTCGGCCTCGGGGCCGAGGTCTTTGCCGCGTGGCGGCTGGTCGGGCGCGAGTCGGAGCAGGCGCTGTTCACGACGCTCGTCGTTCACGTGGACGCGGCGACGGCGGAGGTCGTGCGCGTCGCCTCCGGCATCGATTATGGTGATTCAGTTACCGGCGTGGTCAAGGGCGGCGCCACCTCCGGGTTCGGCCCGCCATTTCCGGAGGACACCGTCGAGGTAGCGATGGCGGATCTTCTCGTCGAGATCGTCGGTGAGAGTTCGACACTGACGGACACGAGCGGCGCGTACGCGCTGGACACAACATCGTCGAGCGTGGACGTGCTGGCGACCCTGGAGTCCACGTATTGGATCACCTACGACTACCCGACGTATCCGGCAGCGGTCACTGAGAGTCTAACCGGCATCATGCCGCCGGCTTCCGGCGTGAACCCCACGTTCAACGAAACCACTGCCACGCCACCGACGACGCAAGCGGAGACGGCGATCGTAAACGTCTTCCTGAACATCCAGAAGACGACCGCCTTCTTCGACGAGTGGGCGCCGGGATGGCGGCCCGTCGACTTCCCGACGCTGGAGACGCGCGCGAACGCGCCATGCTCCCGCTGTCACGCCGGCGGATTCGGGGCGCCCGGCTTCATCGTGCTTTGCGCCGAAAAGAGCGGGCCGAGCGATTTCTGCAACAATGGTGGCTACTCCACGTGGGTGTCCCATGAGTACGGACACTACATCCATCGGAACCTCATTGGTGAATCGGCGTCCACGGCGCACGGGTTCAGCGAGGGGTACGGCGACAGCCTCGCGATGCTGGTGCACGACACGGGCGTCATCGGCAAGGACTATCTCACCGCCACGGAGCCTCCCCAGGACGGCCGCAGTCCCAGCACCGCCGACATCACCTATCCCGAATGTTCGACGGATGAGTACATTCGCGGCCTGCTCCTCGGGCGGCTGTGGTGGGATATCCGCACGAACATCACCCCGCCGATCGGTGTTGAGCCAATCGACGCCGCCCGCCTCCTCTTCGTCGACTGGACACTGCTCACGAGCGGGTCGGCGGATCCGCACGGCGACTGCACCACCGCCGTCGACCAGCCCGCGGACGGGGACACGTTCATCGAAGTGCTCGTGGCTGATGACACCGACGGCGATCTCAGCAACGGCACGCCGAACGAGGACGTGATCTGTGCTGCCTTCGCGGCGCGGGGCATCGACCTGCCTGCGAACGTCGGGGCCTGTGAGGAAAGCGCCGGCGGCGGGGGGTGCCGAGCGGATCTGAACTTCGATGGCGCGCTGGACTTCTTCGACTTCCTGAAGTTCCAGGACCTCTTCGGCGCCGCCGATCCGCGAGCCGATTTCACCGGCGACGGTTCGCTGGATTTCTTCGACTTCCTCGGCTTTGAGAACGCCTTCGCGGCGGGATGCTGGTAGGAAGGACACCGCGATGATGAGCCGATCGATTCGAGGGTCATTTGCAGTCGCGCTGGCCCTTGGGCCGACTGCATTCGCCCAGCCGTGCGAATGGTCGGCTTTGGGCCACGGGGTGGACAACACCGTTCGGGACTTCAAAGTGTTCGACGACGGCCGCGGCGAGGCGCTGTTCGTCTGCGGCACGTTCCAGACCGCTCACCGTCTCATCATTGTCAATGGTGTCGCCAGGTGGGATGGCCATTCTTGGTCGGCGCTGGGCGAGGGCCTTCGTCCCGGTGGGCCCTTCGCGCTTGCTGTCTTCGACGATGGCCGCGGGGGCGGCCCCGCCCTCTATGCCGGAGGCAATTTCATCGGCTCCGGGGGCAAGGAGCTGCGGCGCATTGCCAGATGGGACGGCGTCTCGTGGTCCGACATCGGCGGCGGCGTCGCGGGGGGCGCTACAAGCCCCGCGGTCTACGCCTTGGCTGTTTTCGATGATGGCAGTGGACCTGCGCTCTACGCGGGCGGCTCATTCGGCTCGGCCGGCGGCGTCCCCGGCACGAGTTTCATCGCTCGCTGGGATGGCGAGTCGTGGTCCTCGGTCGGCGGTGGCATGAGCAGCTACGTGCACTGGCTCGGGGTCGTCAACGATGGCAGCGGTCCAGCCTTGTACGCAAGCGGCCTCTTCAGGTCCGCGGGCGGAACCCCGGCCGACTACATCGCGAAGTGGGACGGCCAGTCATGGTCAGAAGTCCCTGGTTTCGACAGAAGTGCCGCCTTTGTCGAGTTCGACGACGGCAGCGGACCGGCCCTATACGCTGCAGGCGGGTTTACGACCGCAGGCGGGGCGAGCGCGCGCTATATCGCCATGTGGGACGGCGCGATGTGGTCTGAGTTAGGGGGCGGCATGAACAGGTATGTCTCCGCCCTCACCGTCTTTGATGATGGAAGCGGCCCGGCGTTGTACCTTTCCGGCGGGTTCACGATGGCAGGCGACACTCCCGCCGAACACATCGCCCGCTGGGATGGCAAGGAGTGGTCGGCGCTTGGGAGCGGCATGGGAGGCAAGGAGTTGCCGGGCGTCTCCGTGCTGGCGGTATTCGATGACGGCAGCGGCCCAGCTCTCTACGCCGGCGGCAACTTCCTCG
>CAYMJK010000464.1:0-7739 GCA_964390535.1 uncultured Phycisphaeraceae bacterium
GACCTAGCGACGCAGGGCCGGCGGGGGCCGGAGTCCGGCCCGCCGCGGCGAGCGCCGGAGGCGGCGCCGGATCCGGCCGGTCTCGAGGAGCTGATCGAGGGGCTGTCCCTTCCTGGGGGTGTTGAAGGTGAGGGTGGGGGCGCTGGCGGAGGCGGGGCCCCGGGGGCGTTCGGCGCCACGCCGTCGCCGCGATTCCGCCAGACTCAGGACCAGCCGGAGCCGGCGGTGGATCTGCCGGGCGCCGCGACGGAGCGGCAGCCGGGGGACTCGGATTCGACCTGGATGTTCCTCAACGGCGAGTGGGTGGAGGTCCGGCGGTCGCGTCCGGGCCAGCAGCCGGCGGCGGGCGAGGGCGCCCTGGCGACGGATCAGTTGCTGACGCAGCGTGTGATCCGGGTTCCGGTGGCGCCGCTGCTGGATGGCGACATGCGGTACAACGTGGTCATCCGCCCCGGCGATGTGATCCGCGTGCCCTCCACTGGGGGGGGGCTGGTCTTCATGGCCGGGGAGATCAACCGGCCGGGGGCCTTTACCCTGAGCCCGCGCCTGACGCTGCTGCGGGCGATCGATTCGGCCGGCGGTCTCGGTGGCCTGGCGATCCCGGAGCGGACCGATATCTGGCGGATGCTCCCGAACGACCGGCAGGCGGCGATCCGGGTGAATCTGCGGGCGATCGCGGAGGGAACGCAGCCGGATCTGTATCTGAAGGCGGGGGACCGGATCAACATCGGCACGAACTTCTGGGCCTATCCGCTGGCGGTGATCCGCAGCGGTTTCCGGGCGAGCTACGGATTTGGATTCCTGCTCGATCGCAACTTCGGCAATGACGTTTTCGGGCCGCCGCCAGTGAGCCGGAACGCAGGCGGGTTCTTCTGAGCCGGGCGGCCGGACCTCCCGTGGCGAACCCGAGCCCGGATCGGGCGTAGCACGCCAGAGGCGCCTCGCGCCGGGAGGATCGAGATTACCAGCGCGACGGCACAACCCGGTCCGGGCGATGCGCCGCTTGCGGAGCGCCTCATGCGTCCAGAGGTGATCGGCGCCGGCGCGGTGGTGGCCATCGCCTTCTGCGGGCTCTTCTTCCGGTGGTTTCAGCGGCAGCATCTCATGTCGCTGTCGGCGCTGGACGACTGGGGGCACGCGTATGTCATTCCGCTGATCGCGGGGTACCTGCTCTATCAGCGCCGGGAGGCGCTGGCGGGGGCTCGCATTCAGCCGTACTGGCCGGGGCTCATCGCCATGCTCACGGGCGTGGCGTGTTACTTCTTCTTTCTGATCATCTATTCGAACCACATGTTCCAGGGCGCGGCGATGCTGCTGACGCTCTTCGGGCTGCTGCTGCTGCTGCTGGGGACGGAGGCGATGCGGGCGCTGTTCGTGCCGATCGCGTTTCTGGCGCTGGGCGTCACGATCTCCGAGCGCGTGATGATCGAGCTGACCTTCCCGCTCCAGAAGCTCGCGGCCGACGGCGGGTATGTGCTGACGACAATCCTGGGGTATCCGTTCGGCGTGGGGGCGCAGGTCGCGGGGAACACGCTCACGGTGCTCCCGGCCGAGGGCAACCCGATTCCGCTGAACGTTGCGGAGGCCTGCTCCGGGATGCGCATGATCGTCGCATTCGTGGCGCTGGGGGCGGCGGTGGCGATGATTCAGTGCCGGTACTGGTGGCAGCGGATCGCGCTGCTGCTGCTGGCGCCGCCGGTGGCAATCCTGCTGAACGTTGCCCGGGTGACGACACTGGCGTTCGCGTCGCTGGCGAACCCGGAATTCGCGCATGGTCAAGCGCACACGTTGATCGGGACGCTGCTGCTGATCCCCGGGCTGCTCGCGTTCCTCGGGATCGTGTGGGCGCTGCAGCGGATCGTGCGCGAGCCTGGCGCGGGCGCCGGAGTTGCATCATGAATGGGATCCGCCTGGCGCCGCTGCTGGTTTCGCTCGTCATCCTCGGCGCCGGGGCCGCCGGGCTCACGGCGGGGCTTCGCGCGGCCGACATCCACCTGACGAAGCGTCCGATCTATCCGGCCAGCGGGCTGACCGTGCAGGCCGTGCCGCGGCAGACGCCGCGGTGGGTGCAGGTCGGCAGCGACCGCATCGAATCCGTCGAGATCCAGGAGGAACTCGGCACCGAGAACTACGTGACCCGGACCTACCGGCAGCGCGAGGCGCCAGCCGGGCAGCGCCCGAAGCGGATCGAGATGCACGTCGCCTACTACACCGGCACGGTGGACACGGTGCCGCACGTGCCGGATCGCTGCTTCGTCGGCGGGGGCATGCTGATCGACGGCCCCACCGTCAACGTGCCGCTCGAGCTTGACAGCAGCGACTGGCGGCTTGACACCCGTCCCGAGATCCCCGAGGCGTGGCAAGGGGAGATCTATACCGTCCGCATCAGCAACGACTCGCGCAATGCGCCGGGACAGCACCCCCGCCTGCCGCGCCGCCCGCACGACCTGAAGCTGCGGTGCACCCCCTACGTGACCCCTCACGGCGACCGGCTGGTCGCCGGCTACTTCTTCATCGCCAACGGGGCGGCGGTGGCGGGGGCGGACGGGGTTCGCCTGCTGGCGTTCGATCTGAAGAACGACTATGCGTATTACATGAAGGTTCAGTTCACCAGCGTGGACGCGGGATCGGCCGGGGAACTGGCCGAACTCGCGGCGGACCTGCTGAGTGATCTGATCGGTGAGTTGATGCTGTGTGTGCCGGACTGGGTGGATGTGGTCAGCGGGCGCTGGCCGCCGGACAACCCGAGGCGTCCGGAATGAGCGGCGCGCCAGGCGCCGAGGAGATTCGATGGCTTCCCGCGTGAACATCCGCTTCGTCACCATTCTCGCCGGCGCCATGGCGGCGCTGTTCGTCGGCATGGCCGCCACGGCCTGGTTCGTGCTGCGCAAGAGCGCCGAGGATCAGGCGGTGATCGGGGACGCGGCGATGGAGGCCGGCGACTACAAGACGGCGCACGAGCGCTACGGCCGGGCGATCAGCAAGGACAACGCGAACGTCGAGTACTACGTGAAGTTTCGCGACGCCATCGCTGCGTGGAACCCCGAGGAGGACACCGTCTATCGGGAGGCGTTCTTCAAGTCCCTCAGCGCCATGAGGCAGATCGCCACGCTGCGTCAGACGGATGTGGACGCTCATGACGCGTATCTCGATGCGCAGTATCGCATCGCGCAGCTCGGCGCCGATCGCATCCGCTGGGAAGAGTTGATCAGCGAGACCGAGGTGGCCCTGGTCAACTTCGAGTACGCCACCGAGATGGACGCCGAGACGGAGCGTCGCTGGCCCGCCCTGCGCCGCTATCGCGGCTTTGCCTGCAAGGAACTCATTGCCGCCGGGCACACCATCACCAGCGAGCAGGCCGAGGTGGGCCTCGCCGACCTGCAGGCCGCGCTGGAGGTGAACCCCTGGGATGTGCAGGCCGCGATCAATCTGGCGCACTGGCACGCCGTTCTCGCCGACCGCGCTATCGCCGCGGGCCGCCCGGAGCAGGCGGACGCGGCCTACGCCCTGGCCGAGGGGGCCCTCGCCGCCGCGCTGGAAGTCAGCCCGGACGACCCGGAGCTTCGCATCGCCGAGATCCAGGTTGCCGAGCAGGTGCGCTCCACGCGCATCGACCGCCTTGCATCCCCCGAAGCCCGCTTCGCGCAGCAGCGCCAGATCGCCGAGAGCCTGGAGCCGCGCTTCGACGCGCTGCTGGAGCTGCTGCTGACGGAACTGCCTCCGAACGCCATCACCCATCAGACGCTCATGAAGCTGCGCATCATCGAGCGGTACTTCCGCGCCGAGATGCGCAACGAGGCCACGCTGCGCGTGCTCGACCGGGCGCGGCAGCATCGGCCCGAGGATGCGACGCTGCACTATATCGAGGGCGTCATCGCCAGCGATCTCGGCGAGCGCGAGCGCGCCATCGAGGCGTTCGAGCACGTGGCCGAAGCCCAGCGCCCGCCCGTGAGCCTCGAGGGCGTGCTGCTGAGCGATCTCAAGGTTCAGGCGATGGTGCGCCAGACCCGCGATGCGGTCGCGATGGCCGAGGAGGCCGGGGGAGGCGCGATCGCCGGCGCAGCCCTCCAGCGGGCGCGCGGCTTCCGCGATCGGCTCGCCAGCGCGATGCCGGCCGAGGTGCCGGTCCTGAAGCTGGTGGACGCCGAGATCGCCTTCGCGGGCGGCGCAGTCAACGAGGCGCAGCGCCTGCTCACCGAATTCGCCCGGGAGACCGGTGGGAACGAGGAGTCGCTGCGGCTGCACGCCCAGGTGCTCACCCGCATGAACCAGCCGGGGGCAGCGCGAGACAAGCTCAGCGAGCTGACGGAGCTGAACGCGCGCAACTGGTTGGCCTTCTACCTGCTGGGGCAGGTGGAAGAAGCGCTGCAGAACTGGACCGAGGCCGAGAAGGCGTATGCGCGAGCCTGGGAGCTGGCCCCGTGGAACGAGGAGATCGGCGAGCGGCTGGGCATCCTGCGGGTCGTCAGCGGGCAGACCCGCTCCGACGATCCGATCCAGCAGGCGATCGCCGAGGCGGCGCAGCTCGCGCGGGCGGTGAACAACCTCCGGCCGGAGCCCGAGCGGGCCGAGCAGGTCCTGCTGAACGCCATCAAGCAGCACGGGGAGGATCCGCGGCTCGTGCGCGCCCTGGTGAATCACTACATCACCAACGGCCGGCGCGAGGAGGCCGCCCGCATCGCCGCCGAGGCGGCGGCCCGCAACCCGGACGACGAAACGCTTGCCGGCGTTGCCGAGCGGGCCCGGATCGTGGCGCTCACGCCCGAGGAGCGGCTCGACATGATCGAGTCGTCCGACGCGTCCGAGGAGGACAAGCTCTCCAGCGCCTACAGCGTGCTGCTGGCCGCCGGCCGCACCGATGAGGCCGAGGCGGTGATCGATGAGCTCGCCCGCATCGCTCCGGACAGCCCGCTTGCGATCGACGGGCTGTTCATCCGGGCCCTGCGTGCAGATGACTTCGCCGCCGCCGAGCGGCTCGCAGCCCGGGCCGCGGAGGTCAACGCCGACCAGGCGGCGGGGCTGACGTTCCGCGGGCGGCTCCTGCTGGAGAAGGGGCAGATCGAGGAGGCCGCACAGGCGCTCGGGGAGGCGGTTGCGCGCGGCGTGGCCGGCGTGGAGGTGCGGCGGGTGCTCGCCAGCGCGCAGTTGGCGCTCGGCCGGACGCCGCAGGCCCTCGAGACACTGCGCCAGGCGCTGGGGGCGCGCCCGAACGATGTTCCCACGATCATGCAGACGCTGCAGGTCCTGATCCGCATGCGTCAGTATGATGAGGCTCTGCGGCTGGCCCGCGAGTCCGAGGCGTTCGCCGGCGCCGACGACGGCTTCGTGCACATGTGGCTGGATCTGGAGGCCCAGAGCGGAAGCAAAGAGCTGGCGATGCGCCGGCGCCAGGAGATCCTCGCCTCCCGCCCGGACGACCGGAACAATCAGTTCTCCCTGGCGCGGCTCTATGTGGAGATCCGCGATCGCCGGGCGACGGACCTCATCGCGCACATCCGCGCCGAGGGGGATGCGCTCCCGGCGGTGGATCTGGATGCCCGCTGGCGCTTCGCGCAGGGAGACGTCGCCGGCGCCCGGCAGGTCTACACCGACGCCATCGCGCAGCGCGACGCCGAGGGCGGCGGCGAGGCGGCGATGCAGGCGCGCCTCGGCTTCGCGGCCTTCCTGAGCTCGATCGGCGACGCCGGGGGCGCCGTGGATGTGCTTGAAGCCGCGCGGGATGTGCAGCAGGCGTCCGAGGCCGACTACGCCCTCGCCCGGTTGTACACCAATCTCGGGGCCTTCGGAAAGGCCGCCGAGGCCTACCGGCGGATCCTCGACAGCGGCGCCGAGGATGCAGAGGGGATGCTGCGCATCAGCCTTGCCGAGGCGCACATCCTCGCTGGCGATGGCCAGCGCGGGCTCGAACTGCTCGACGCCCTCCCTGAGCGTCTGCAGGAGGATCCGGCCGCGGCGGTGCTCCGCGCTGACGCCCTCCGGGCCACGGGACGGGCGCAGGAGGCCGACCGGGCGCTGAATGAGGCGATCGCGATGGATCCGGACTTCCCCCGCGGCTTCCTCAAGCGGGCCCAGGTGTCCCTCGAGAAGCATCGGGCCGCCGGCGAAGATGGCTCCCTGAGCGAGACGGCCGGCCGCGGCATGCTGGAGGACGCCATCGCCGACCTCAACAAGGCGCTCGAGCTGGATCCCGCCCTGTGGCCGGCGCTGCAGCTCCGGGCCGAGGCTCACCTTCGCGCGGGGCGCATCGATGACGCCGTCGCGGATGTCGAGCGGGCGATCTCCATCAACCAGTCGCTCTCGGACCTCCGCATCGGCCTGCTCGACATCCTGCTCCGCGAGGAGCGCTTCGACGAGGTCGGGCGCATCGTGGACAGCACCCTCCGCACGCGCCCCGAAGATCTGACCCTCCTCCAGACGATGGGTGACCGGCTCGCCGGCGCCGGCCGCGAGCGTGAGGCGATGAAGGTCTTCGATGCGGCGTGGGAAGTCTCCCGCATCGCGCCGATCGCCGGGCGCATCGTGGAACTGTCGCTCCGGTCCGACCGGCCGGACCTGCGCCGTGCCCGGGAGGTCCTCGCGGAGCCGGGCCTCGGCATCGATGGCAGCCCGCAGTTGCTCATGCTGCGGGCGCTGCTGGAGAGCAAGGCCGGCCGGCCCCAGCAGATGCGGGAGGACGCCCTGACGTCGCTCGCCCTGGTCCTGGACAAGCCCGGCGCGCTGAATCTCTGGCTGCAACAGAGCGAGCGGCTCTTCCAGAACCGGGCCGAGTGGCTCAGCTTCGTCAGCGCCGCCGGCCTCGAGCGGGCGCCCGGGGGCTGGGGATACGCCCTGCTCGGCGGGGCGCTGGCCCGCTCCCCCGACACCGTCGAGGACGGGATCGACCTGCTGGAGCGCGTGGCCCAGACGTCGACCGATGAGGCGGCCATCGCCGCCGCCAGCCGCGACCTCGGGTCCGCCTATTTCACGCTGGGGCGTCACGAGGATGCTGTGGCGGCCTGGAGGCGGTCTCTGGAGATCCAGCCGAGCGCCGAGGTCGCCAACAACCTCGCCTTCACGCTCGCCGACGCCCTCGGGCGGGCGGAGGAGGCACTCCCATTCGCCCTTGCCGCGGCGGAGCAGAGCCCGCGGGATCCGTCGATCCTCGATACCCTCGGGGTCGTACAAACCCGCGTCGGCCATCTGGAGGAGGCGGCCGAGACGCTCCGGAGCGCCCTTGAGCTGACCGGGGAGCCCGCCCCGGCGTCGCTGCTGCTGCATCTTGCCGACCTGGAGGCCAGGCGGGGCAACAAGGAGGCGGCGTCGGATTATCTGACCCGCGCCGGCGCTGCTCTCGGGGCGGAGCCGTCCGAGAGTTACCGGGACGTGATGGACCGGATCCGGCGCGAGATCGACGCGCTTTGACAGGACACCCCAAGCCCGTGGGCGAACCGCCCGATTGAGAATGAGAAACGCCGGGGCCTCCCGGGAAGGCTGAAAAGATGACCATCGCAACGACGCATCGCGCGACAAGCTCCAACGGCAGCCCTCCGGCGCCGCCCCCGGCCCCGTCCGGCGGGGCGTCCGGCGGCTTCAACACCGTGGACCCGATCCGGATGCTGCGCAAGTATCGGGCGTGGCTGGTCATCGCGCTGATCGTGGGCGCCGTCGCCGGCGCCGCGAGCCACTTCATTCTGCGGGAGGTGTACCCGCAGTATCGCGCGGCGGCCCTCTTCCGGGTCTTCCCGCCGCGGACCGATGTG
>CAYMJK010000465.1:0-4018 GCA_964390535.1 uncultured Phycisphaeraceae bacterium
CGGGCCGCCTGCTGCAGGGCGGCGCGGTCGTCGCCGAGGTCGATGGTGGAGATGACGATGCGGTCGCCGGCGGTCTGGGCTGCCGCGGCGATCTGCTGGGCGACTTTGACGGCCTCTGCCGCGCGGACCTTCGCCTGCCCCTTGGCGGCGGCCTTCACGCGATCCTGCAAGGCGGCGGCGCGGCCGCGCAGCTCGGCCTTGCGGCTGACGGGCATGGTCAGCTCGTCGATGCTCTGGACGATCTCGCTGACCTCGGCGCCGAGCGCGGCGCCTTCGAGTTCCTCGGCGCCGGCGATGCGCGCGGCCATGGCGTCGGCTGCCTGCATCGCGGCGAGGGCGGCCGAGCGCGTCACGCCCACGACGCGCCGGATCCCCTTGGCAACCGCCTCCTCGTGGGTGATGCAGAAGGCCTCCGCCTGGGCCGTCGTCTGCAGGTGCGTCCCGCCGCAGAACTCGATCGAAACCTCCGCCCACGCCGGGTGCGGGGGATCGTCGGCGATGTCCGAGAGCGGCTGGCCGATGGACACGATCCGCACCGGATCCGGGTATTTCTCACCGAAGACCGCGCGGAGCCCGTTGATCTGCCGGCCGACCATGAGGGGGACGAGATCCGCGTAGACGGTGAGGTTCTGCGCGATCTGGCGCGACACCATCTGCTCGACCTCGGCGAGCTGCTCGGGCGTGACCGGTCGCGTCGCGTCGAAGTCGAAGCGGAGGCGATCGGGCGCCACCAGCGAGCCCTTCTGGTCGGCGCCAGCGCCGAGCACCTTGCGCAGGGCGAAGTTCATCATGTGCGTCGCGGTGTGGTTGGCGGCGATGTTGAGCCGCCGGGCGTTGTCGATGTTGGGCTGGACCGACTCGCCCGCGCGGATCTCGCCGCGGACCACCGTGCCGATGTGGAGGATGTAGCCGCCGAAGGCGCGGGTGTCCTCGACGCGGAACTCGCCGGAGCGCGCCTGCAGGCGCCCGACATCGCCCACCTGCCCGCCGGCCTCGGCGTAGAAGCAGGTGCGATCGAGGATGACGCCGATGCGCTCGTCGGCGGCGGTGGCCGTTTCGTCGAAGTTCTCGCCGTTCCAGATGGCGCGGATGCGGACGCTGGTGACGCGCGCGTGATACTTGTCGGAGTCGTCGGTGGGCTTGATGTTGAGCCGCTTGAGCCGGACGATGGCGTCGCCATCGAGGGCGAGACCGGCGGTTTCGCCCTTGCCCGCAGCGCGGGCCCGCTCGCGCTGCTGCTCCATGAGGGCGTCGAAGCCTTCGGTATCGACGGCGAGCCCTCGCTCCTCGGCCATCATCTCGGTCAGGTCGAGCGGGAAGCCATAGGTGTCGTAGAGCTTGAAGGCGTCGGCGCCGGAGATGATGGGTGGCCCGCCGCTCTGCGGCGGGCTGGCGGCAACCTCCTCGAACAACTGAATCCCGCGATCCAGCGTCCTTGCAAAACTCTCCTCCTCCTCGAAGATGATCTCGCGGACGCGCAGCGGATTCTGCTGCAACTCGGGAAACGCCGGCCCCATGTGCTCGACGACGATGGGGACCAGATCCGCCAGCAGCCCCGGCCTGGCGTGCAGCATCTGCCGGCCGAAGCGCACCGCCCGGCGCAGGATCCGCCGCAGCACGTACCCCCGCCCCTCGTTGCTCGGCGTCGCCCCGTCGGCGATCGCGAACGTCAGCGTCCGGATGTGATCGGCGATGACCCGATAGGCCATGTCGATCCGCTCCGGGTCCTGCGCCCCGACCTTCCCCTCGTACGGGCGCACATCGGTGTGCCGCTCGATCGCCTCCAGCAGCGGGAAGAACAGATCCGTGTCGTAGTTCGACCGGACGTTCTGCAGAATCGAGCAGAGCCGCTCCAGCCCCATGCCCGTGTCCACGTGCCGCGCCGGCAGCGGGCGCAAAGCCCCGCTCTCCTGCCGGTCGAACTGGATGAAGACAAGGTTCCAGACTTCGACGACATCGGGGTCATCCGCGTTCACCATCGGCGCGGCATCCCGCCCGCCGATGCGGTCGAAGTGGATCTCGCTGCACGGGCCGCACGGGCCGCTGGCGCCCATCTCCCAGAAGTTGTCCTTCATCGAGCCGGGGAGCACCCGCTCCGGCGGCAGGTGGCGCAGCCAGAGCTCGCGCGCCTCATCATCCGGGCCCAAGCCCCCCGCCTCATCCCCACCGAAGTAGGTCGCGTAGAGCCGTTCGCCGGGGATCGCGCACACCCCCGTCAGAAACTCCCACGCCCACGCGATGGCCTCGGCCTTGAAGTAGTCTCCGAAACTCCAGTTGCCGAGCATCTCGAAGAAGGTGTGGTGATAGGTGTCCTTGCCGACATCCTCGAGGTCGTTGTGCTTGCCCCCCGCCCGGATGCACTTCTGGGTGTTCACCGCCCGCGTCAGCCCCTCCAGCGGGCTCCCGGGCTCGACCTGCCCCAGGAAAAGGGGCTTGAACTGATTCATCCCCGCGTTCGTGAACAGGAGCGTCGGGTCCTGGTGCGGGACGACCGGCGAGGAGGGGACGAGGGAATGCTCCGCCCCCGGTCGGGAGGCAAAGAAATCGAGGAAAGACTGCCGGATCTGCGCGCTGGAGGGTCTGCCCATGGGGCCAATGGTAGTGAGGGCGCCTTTCCCCGACCCTCCCGCGCGCCCGCCCGCTTGGCGGATCCGGGAGCGGCCCGCGCGGCCCCGCAGCAACCGACCCCGCCGCCCCCGCCCGGGACCCCGAGGCCGGATCGCCCCGCGCCCTGCCGGCGGGACAAATGCTGTTACAATCGGGCCCTCCAGGAGGGCCGGCCATGGCCGCGGGCGAGCAAACCGAGCGGAATGCGGATCGGCTTGCGGCCGAGGCGTACGACGAACTGCGCGCCATGGCCGCGGCCCGGATGGGCGCCGAGGGCGCCGGGCACACCCTCCAGCCCACCGCGCTCGGCCACGAGGCCTATCTGCGCCTGGCCCCGCAGCGGGCGGGGTGGCAGGACAAGGACCATTTCTGCGCGGTCGCCGCCGGCATGCTGCGCCGGGCCCTGGTCGACCACGCCCGCGCCCGGCGGGCGGACAAGCGCGGCGGGGGCGCCCGCCCGGTGACGCTCATCGAGAGCGCCGCCGGCTGGAGCGGCGGCCGGGAGATCGATGTGCTCGGCCTGGACGAGTCGCTGGCGCAACTCGCGGCGCTGCACGAGCGGCAGGCCCGCATCGTGGAGTTGAAGTTCTTCGCCGGCATGACCATCGAGCAGATCGCCGCGGCGCTCGATGTTTCGACCACCACCGTGGAAAATGACTGGGCCGCGGCCCGGGCGTGGCTGCGCCGGGCGCTGAGCGAGCATCGATGAACGCGGATCTGTACCAGCGCGCCTGCGACGTCTTCGCGGAAGTCCGCCGCACGGATCCGCAGAGCCGGGCAGCGCGGGCGCATGAACTGTGCGCCGATGACGAAGCCCTGCTGCGCGAGGTGCTCGCCCTGCTCGGGTTCGACAGCGAAGACAGCTTCCTCAGCGCCCCGCCGGCGCCGGCGTCGCTGGCCGAGGGCGACCCGCGCACCATCGGCCCATACCGCGTGCTCGGCCGGCTCGGCGAGGGCGGATTCGCTGTGGTGTACCTCGCCGAGCAGAGCGAGCCGCTGCGCCGGCGCGTCGCGCTCAAGCTGCTCAAGGCGGGGATGGACTCGCGGGCCGTGCTGTCGCGGTTCGAATCGGAGCGCCAGGCCCTGGCGCTGATGAGCCACCCGAACGTGGCCCAGGTGTACGACGCGGGCCTCGCCGCCGACGGCCGCCCCTGGTTCGCGATGGAGCGCATCGCCGGCGACCCCATCACGCACTACTGCGCGCGCGAGAAGGTCGACCTGGAGGGGCGGCTGCGCCTGTTCATCGACGTCTGCGAGGCCGTGCAGCACGCCCACCAGAAGGGCGTCATTCACCGCGATCTGAAGCCCAGCAACATCCTCGTCACCGCGGCCGAGGGCCCGCCGGCGGTGAAGGTCATCGACTTCGGCATCGCCAAGGCGATCAGCCAGCCGCTCTCGGACACCACCGTCT
>CAYMJK010000466.1:0-4867 GCA_964390535.1 uncultured Phycisphaeraceae bacterium
TCACCTGCCACTGGACCGACACCGAGACCGGGCAGAAGTGCCGTATCAACCTGATCGATACGCCCGGCCACGTGGACTTCACCATCGAGGTCGAGCGGTCGCTGCGCGTGCTGGACGGCGCAGTCGCCGTCTTCGACGGCAAGGAGGGCGTGGAGGCCCAGTCGGAGACGGTCTGGCGCCAGGCCGACCGCTACCGCGTGCCGCGAATCTGTTTCATCAACAAGATGGACAAGATCGGCGCCGACTTCGAGTTCAGCTTCGATTCGATCCGCCAGCGCCTGCTGGCCAACCCGATCGCCGTGCAGTATCCGATCGGCGCCGGCCACAGCCTGGAGGGGATCATCGACCTGGTCGCGATGAAGGCGTACTACTTCGACGCCGACGAGCAGGGCGCCGTGGTCACCGAGAAGGAGATCCCCGACGCCCTCCGCGAGACCGCGGACCTGTGGCGCCACGACCTGATCGAGAAGGCGTCCGAGCTCGATGACGCCCTGATGGAGCGCTACCTCGACGGCGAGGACACCGTCACCCCCGATGACATCCGCAAGGCCCTGCGCAAGGGCGTACTCGCCCGCTCCTGCACCGTCGTCTTCTGCGGCGCCGCGCTCAAGAACATCGGCGTGCAGCGGCTGCTGGACGGCGTCATCGACTACCTTCCCGACCCGACGCAGGTGCCCGAGGTCGAGGGCACCGACCCGCGCGACAAGGCCGAGAAGCTCCGCCGCCCCCACAACGAGGACGCCCCCTTCAGCGCCCTGGTTTTCAAGGTCGTCAGCGACAGCCACGGCGACCTGACATACATGCGCATCTACTCCGGCAAGCTCGCCAAGGGCTCGCGCGTGATCAACCCGGCGAGCGGCAAGAAGGAAAACGTCAGCCGCATCTACGAGATGCACGCCAAGACGCGGGTTCCGCTGGAGGAAGCCACCGCCGGCAGCATCGTCGCGGTCGTGGGCGTCAAGGACTCCATCACCGGTGACACGCTCTGCGACGCCGCCCAGCCGATTCTGCTGGAGCGGATGGATTTCCCGGAGCCGGTCATCTCCATGTCCATCGAGCCCAACACCGCCGACGACAAGCGCCGCCTCGGCGAGGCCCTCGTCACCATCCGGCGCGAGGACCCCTCCTTCCGCTCCCACTTCGACGACGAGACCGGCCAGACCATCATCGCCGGCATGGGCGAACTGCATCTGGAGATCATCAAGAACAAGCTCGTCCGCGACATGAAGATCGGCGTGCAGGTCGGCAAGCCGCGCGTGAGCTACCGCGAGGCCATCGGCCGCTCGGCCGCCAACGTCCGCGGCAAGTTCGTCAAGCAGACCGGCGGCCGCGGCCAGTTCGGCGATGTGATCATCAACCTCGAGCCCTACACCAAGGAGCAGGCCGAGGCCAACGACCTGGAGATGACCGACGGCGTCGTCTTCGTCAACAAGACCGTCGGCGGCACGGTGCCCAAGGAGTACGTCCCGTCGGTGGAGGCGGGCATCCGCTCGACCGCCGCGGGCGGCGTGACCGCGGGCTACCCGCTCATCAACATCAAGGTGGAACTGGTGGACGGCTCGTACCACCCGGTCGACTCGTCGCAGGTGGCCTTCGAGCAGGCAGCCCGCCTGGCCCTCCGCGAGGCCGTGGCCAAGGCCGGCAGCGTGCTGCTGGAGCCGATCATGAAGGTCGTGGTCACGACGCCCGAGGAGTATCTGGGCAACGTCACCGGCGACATCTCCGGGCGGCGCGGCATGATCGTCAACAGCACCGAGCGGGCAGGCGTCAAGGTCATCACCTGCGAGGCGCCCCTCTCGGAAATGTTCGGCTACACCACCACGCTCCGCGGCATGAGCCAGGGCCGCGCCGCGGCCTCGATGGAGTTCCTCGAGTACCGCGCGATGCCGGTGAACCTGATGAAGGAAGTGGTCGCCGCCGGCTGACCCCGAGTGGCCCGCTGCTCCGCGGCGGTTCCTGCTCCTGCTGGCTGGCCATCGCTCCGGGGCGAGTTCGTGTCTGAGGGCGAGAATCGGAGTAGCGCACCAGACTGCGCTGAGTCGAAAGGCCGCCTCCACGCGCATGCCGCACGGGCCGCGCTGAGCCGCCCGCCCCGGCCGTCGGAGCCGACCTAGCCTTGGTGCTGGCCGCGCAGCGCGAGGACGAGGAGGCTCAGGATGCCCAACCGCTATCAGACCATGCTGCTCTTCGGCGCCCCCGGCGTCGGCAAGGGCACCCAGGGCAAGATCCTGGGGCAGATCCCGGGCTTCTTCCACCTCTCGTGCGGCGAAGTCTTCCGCACGCTCGACATCCATTCCGAACTCGGCAAGGTCTTCTACGAGTACTCGTCTCGCGGCGAACTGGTGCCCGACGATGTCACCGTGAAGATGTGGCGCGAGAACCTCAACGCCCAGACCGTCCTCGGCCTCTACAAGCCGCGGGACGATCTGCTCGTGCTGGATGGCATCCCGCGCAACGTCACCCAGGCCCGGATCATGGACGAGCACATCAAGGTGCTCATCATCGTCCACCTCACCTGCTCCAACAAGGAGGCGATGATCAAGCGGCTGCGCCGGCGGGCCCTCAAGGAGAACCGGGCGGATGATGCCCGTGAGGATGTCATCCGCCGCCGCTGGGATGTCTACGAGCAGGAGACGCGCCCGGTGCTGGATCACTACCCGGCGGAGTTGATCCGCACGGTGGACGCGATCGGCTCGCCGGCGCGGGTGCTCGAGCAGGTGCTCGAGGCCGTCGCCCCGGTCCAGGAGCGCCACTTCACGCGGACTTGAGAAAACGCTCAAAGCGAAGAGCTCAAATTCAGAATCCGGATTTGAGTTTTGAGCTTTGCGCTTTGAGCGTTACTCAGCCAGAGCCATCGCGGAGACCTTGAGCCGAAGCGGATCGCGGGCCGGCCCGATGAGAATGATCGGCCGCTCCGCGTCGCTCGTTGCGCGCGGGACCCACGGCTCGGCGAGGACGCGCGCCTCCGGATCCGGCTCCGCCCGCTGGTTCGACCACGCCTCCAGCGCGCTCGGAAGGGCCCAGTACGCCAGTCCCCGCGGCGTGGTGCAGAAGTAGCCGCGACCGTCCCCTGCCGCAACGGCGCCGATCGACTGCGGCGCCAGCGGTGTCAGGCCCGCCGAAAGCGGATCCAGCACCACCATCCGCTCCATCGCCGGGTGGTAGAACGCAAGCGGCGCCATGCCTCCGGGCGCCGCCCCTGCCGCAGTGGACGCCGTGGCCACCCGCGCTGCGCTCTGCACGGGCGAGAGCGCCTGATACCCGACGACGGGCTCGGATGCTCCGCTGATGATCCGCCGCGCGACGATGGCGCCGAGCCCGCTCATCGCCTGCGCCGGCCCGGCCCGGATCGCGCGCACGGCGACGATCGCCGTGCCGTCGCTGGACATCTGCGCCGCATGCACCAGCGCCGGATCCCCGGTCCAGACGGGCATCGCGTAGGAGACGCCCTCGTGGGCAAGCTGGCGTTCCTTGCCGCCGGCCAGGCGCATCACCAGCGCTGCGCCCGGCGAGCCGACCGCCCGGCGCGTGTACAGCAGCGACCCCTCCGGCCCCAGCACTGCGTGTGCGCACACATCCGGCGACTGCACCAGCCACTCGATCCGACCGCCGAGCCAACTGATGCGCCCGATCCAGCGCGAGCCATCCGGCCGCGGCGACTCGACGAGAAAGCCGAGACTGTCCGCGGCCCGCCCGAGCACGAGCCCGGAGGGCAGCGGCTCGGCCGGCGCTGCGCGCACAGCCCGATCGCCGGTCAGGTCATAAATCGCGATCTCGCTGCGCAGCGGAATCTCGCTCGCGGGCGCCGCCAGCAGCGTGTCCCAGGTGGGCGAGCGGCCCGTCTGGCAGGCGGCGAACCGGCCATCCGGCGAGATCAGCGGGAGCGTCTGCCCGTCGTACTCCACCTCGCCCATCGGCGTGAGGGCCACGCGGATGCGCGTGGACATGGTCGAGCCGCGGGCCGGCTCGGCGATCGGGCCATCCGGAAGCTGGTAGTCGGCGCCAGCGGGGGCGGGCGCCGGGCGCAGCGGCCTCCCGCGCGACGGGCGGCGCTCTTCGACGACGCAGCCCGCCGCGGCCAGCAGCGCGAGAACGAGCAGGATGCTGCTACGCCCCGGGTTCACGCACTGCTCCGGAGAAGGGCGGTTCGGTGGCGGCGGCGGCGGGATCCGGATTGAGGCCGAAGTGCTCCCGCTGCTCGCGCAGCCGGTCGCGCAGCGGCTCGTTCACGCTGTCCGAATCCTCCTGATTGTTCACGACGACCGGGGTGATGAAAATCAGCAGTTCGGTCTGGTTGTACTCGGTCTCGCGGGACCGGAAGAGCAGGTTAAGGATCGGGATGTCGCCGAGGATGGGCACCTTCCGGATGACCTCCGACTCCTCGTTGCGGATGATGCCGCTGATGACGATCGTCTGCCCGCTGGCGACGATGAGCTGCGTCGTCGTCTCGCGGCGCTCGACGATCACCTGCCCGCTCGCCGCCTGCTGGCCAGGCGCCACGCTGCTGAGCTCCACGTTGACCCTCAGATCGACATCGTTGTTCGGCGTGATCCGCGGCCGGGCCCGGAGTTGAATGCCGACTGCGCGATAGTCGAAGGACTGCGTGACGCCGCCGGTGTCGGTGGTCTGGGCATCCGTGATGAAGGGGATGTCCTGGCCGTCGAAGAACTCGGCCTCCTGGTTGTCGCTGGTGAAGATCTGGGGCTCGGAGAGGATCTTGATGTCGGTCTTCTCGTTGAGGGCCTGGAGAAGGACGTTGAGGTCTGCGCCGACATTCAGGACGGAGGTATCGAAGAGAGAGCGGATGAGATCGTTCTTTGTGCCGGAGAAATCGCTCGAGAGGCCGATGGAGTTGTCGACGCGGTTG
>CAYMJK010000467.1:0-6945 GCA_964390535.1 uncultured Phycisphaeraceae bacterium
CCGTCCGGGCCGATCACCAGCATGTCACTGGGCGAGAGATGCCCGAAGAGCCCCGCCTGGCGCATCGCCATCGCCTCGCGGTCGGTGCAGAAC
This sequence comes from uncultured Phycisphaeraceae bacterium, assembly GCA_964390535.1. Lineage (GTDB taxonomy): Bacteria > Planctomycetota > Phycisphaerae > Phycisphaerales > UBA1924 > CAYMJK01. The sequence continues at coordinate 94 of CAYMJK010000467.1, forward strand.
GTGCGCGCGGGAGCAACCTCGCGGGCGTAGGTCGCCGGCGAGCCGTCCCACGAGGCCGCCTGCGCCGGGATCGGGGCGCCGGGGCCGTAATCGAGTTCGTACCGCACCGACCATCCCGGCGCCTGGCGCGGCAGGGCGGTGATCGAGGCCTCGCCCTGCTCGCCCCCCTGCTGAACGGTGATCGCCTCGGCCGGGGCGACCGGCTCGACCCCTCCCCCGGCGCCCCCCGCGACGTCAACGACGCCTGCCGCGGCGAGGCTCATGATGAACGGGAGCGCCGAGCCATCGAGGATCGGAACCTCGGGCGCCGTCAACTCGATGATCGCGTCGGTGACGCCGAGGCCGGCGAGGGCGCTGAGCAGGTGCTCGACCGTGAGCGCGCGCGCGCTGCCGGCGCCGAGATTGGCGCTGCGAGCCGGCATGCTCGCGAACGCCGGATGCGCCGGCTCGGTGGAGAGCGCCCCTGCCGCCGCGGGGATGCGAACGTCGCCACGCAGGAAGACGAGCCCCGTCCCGCCGGGCGCCGGCCGGATGGTGGCGCGGCACGGGGCGCCCGTGAACAGGCCGGCGCCCTCGACCGTCGCCTCGGCGCCGAGCGTGCGGCGGGGAAGCGCGTGGGGGGTCACGCGCGCTCTTCCAGGCGCCGGATGGCCTTGCGCATATCGCGCAGCGTCTCGGCGAGCTTGCGGGCGGCGGCGAGGTTGGCGGCTTCGATGCGCGCATCCTGGGCGGGCGCGCCGAGCCAGGTGACGCCCGCGGGGACATCGTTCATCACGCCGGCGCCTCCGGCCAGACGCGTCCCGGCGCCCACGGTGAGATTGTCGATCACCGCGACGCGCCCGCCGAGCACGCATCCGTCACCGATGCGCACCGAGCCGCCGAGCCCGCTCTGCCCGCACATGATCACCGAGCGCCCGACCTCGGAGTTGTGACCGATCTGCACGAGGTTGTCGATCTTGGTCCCGTCGCCGACGACCGTCGCCCCCAGCTTGCCGCGGTCCACGCAGGAGCAGGCGCCGATCTCGACATCGCGGCCGATCTTCACCGAGCCGATGTGCGGGATCTTCACGAGGCTCCTGCCATCGGGCGCCGGGCGGTAGCCGAAGCCGTCGGCGCCGATGACGCTGTTGGCGTGGATGATCGTGCCGGCGCCGATCTCGCAGTTGTCCAGCACGCGCACGCCAGGGTGGAGCGTCACCCGCTCGCCGATGCGGGCGCCGCGCCCGATGAAGACCTGGGCGATGAGCGTCGCCCCGTCGCCGATGACCGCGCCCCGACGCACCACGCACCCGGGGCCGATGTGGGCGCCCGGCGCGATGTCGGCGCCTTCCTCCACCACCGCGCTCGGGTGCGTACCCGGAGCGGGCGCCGGCCCCGCCTCGCGCTCGGCAATCAGCTCCAGAGCCCGCGCCAGGGCAAGGTCGGCGTCGTCCACGATCAGCAGCGCCCGCGCGGCCGGATCATGCCCCGGCGCCTCCAGCCCCCGGGTGATCAGCGCCGCCGCTGCCTGGCACGCGCCCCAGTGTCGGGCGTACTCCGCCGAGCGGATGAAGGTGAGCGACCGCGGGCCGGCGCGGTCCATGGGCGCCAGATCCGAGATCGGCAGGTCGGCGCGGCCGACGACCTCGGCGCCGAGGGCTGCGCCGAGATCACCCGTCGTGAAGCTGATGTCATCACCTGCCACGCGCGGCCTCCTCGCAGTCGCTGCGTCACTGACCCGCGGCGTAGGCGTTGTTCATGGTGTCGATGAGCAGTTGCGTGATGTCGGCCCGGGGGGAGACGTAGGCGATGGTCCGCCCGAGCACCCGGTTGTTCACCGCCGAGTGCGCAGCGCCCTGCTCCTCCTCGAAGAGCAGCGCGAGGTTGCCCTCGTGATCCCAGAGGACGATGTCCCAGCCCTCGCGCCGGGCGATCTCCTCGGCCGCTGCCTTCGCTTCGATGAACATCTCGCGAAGCACCCGCCCCTGCTCGATGGAAAGCCACTTCTGGTACGCCTGAAACTCGGCTTCGCTGGATGCGCCGAGACGGAGCCCCTCCATCTGCTTCTCGCGGCGCAGCTCCGAGTCGGAGGGCAACTCCCTGATCTCCTCGCTGATCAGGTCGAGTTCCTTCTGGCGCCCCTCAAAGTACACGCCCAGGTCGGCGGCTTCCTTGCGCACGGCGGCCTCCCGCTCCTGAAACTCGGTGAGCCCCGCCCGGAGCCGCTCGAGATTCACCACCGCCACCGACGTCGCCGGCGCCCGCATCGCCCCGGTCGCCCCGGACTCGGCGCCGGCGCGCCAGCTCAACGCGCACGCGCACAGGGCCGCCATCGCCATCGCCGGAATCCAGCTTCTCATATTCATCCGCATCGTCGTGCTCCTTCCATCATTCTTGCCGTCATGGGGCGTTGGCGCCCGGCCCCCCTCAGAAGGGGAAATCCGCCGTGAAGCTGAACAGTCGCGTGTCATCGGTGTCCTCCTTGATGAGGGGAAAGCCGAAGTCCAGCGCCAGCGGGACCGGCGAGAGCTGCGGGATGAACAGCCGCAGCCCCGTGCCCACACTGACACGGTAGTGATCCAGCGAGACCTCGTCATCCACCGTGCCGGTATCCATGAAGAGGGCGAGGGCGAGGTTCTCCGTCAGCGGCTGCTGGATCTCCGGCCCCCAGAAGAAGCTGAAGACCCCGCCGACCTGATCGTGGCCCTGCTCGCCGGTGTCGTTTCTGATCCCCACCGGCCCGATGCCCCGCACCGCGAACCCGCGGAACCCGGCGCCCCCCTGCGAGAGGCGCTCGTAGAAGGGGACATCCGCCTGGTCCTGCGGGATCCAGTCCACGCGCGTCCGCAGCGAGAGGACGGTGCGCGAGCCCACCGAATCCTCGTGCAGCGTGATGTAGGCGAGGTGCAGGGCGCCGAGCTTCGTGAACATCTCGTCGCTGGTGAAGACCTGCTCGGCCTCGAAGCCGATGCGCGTGCCGCGGGTGGGACGGTAGCGATGGTCGAACGTCTCGCGACTCAGCTCGACACCGAGCCCCAGCAGGCTGTTGTACCCCTCGGCGTCGAAGAAATCGACGGGCGCGTCGGCGTCGATGGCGAAGATGCCGACCTGCTGCAGACGCGTCTGGATCTGCCCCCGCCAGCGCGAGCCGAAGCGCCGTCCGAGGCCGACCTGGCCGCCGTAGCGCACCTCGTCGAAGTCGCTGTACTGGCGGGCCCGGTACATGCCGCTCGTCGAGAGCGAGTACTCCGTCTCCAGCAGGTTCGGCTCCACGAACCGCAGGCTGTACTCCTGAAAGTTGGTGCCCGGCTGCAGCGTCAGGTCGGCCGTCTGCCCGGCGCCGCGGAATGCCCGGCCGCTGAACAGCTCCCCCACCGAATCGGGCGTGTCGGTGATGTCGAAGTTGCGCTCGGTGATCGAGATGCGCCCCAGGACGCCCAGATCGCTGCTGACCGATGCGCCGAACTGGACGGCGCCGGTCGTCGTCTCCTGCACCTCGATGAGCACATCGCGATACGCCGGCTCGGCGGGGTCGGGCTCCTGGATCGTCACGCGGACATCCGGGCGCGCCGCCGGCCCGAAGAGGCCGCTCTGCTCCAGCCGGCGCTCGGTCTCGTCCTTCGCCGAGCCGGGCACATCACGGTCGAGGTGGCCCGAGAGCCAGCGCCCGGGCAGGAGCTGCGCCCGGCGCAGAATGACCTCCATCCGCGTCACATCGTTGCCCTGGATGAGCAGTTCACCCATCTTGAACCGCGGGCCCTCCCGGATGCGAAACTCGATGTCCACCAGCGCCTCGTCCGGAAGCTGGTACAGGGCGTCATCGACCCAGCAATCCACGTAGCCGAGTTCGACGTAGGCGGCGAAGACCGCCTCCACGCTCTGCTCCAGCCGGCGCTCGCTGTAGACGTCGCCGGTCTTGAGCGGGATCAGGCCGCGGAGCTGCTCCTCGCTGAACTGCGGGGTGTCACCCTCCAGCCCCTCGAAGACGGCCGAGACTGCGCGCACGGTGTAGCGCGGCCCCTCGCGGATGATGAACTCGACGATCACCTCGCGCCCGTTGGGCGCGTAGATGAACCGCCGGGCAACCCGCGCGTCCAGATAGCCCCGATCCTTGTAATACTCCGCGAGGGAGGCCGTGTCCGCATCCACCTGCTGCCGGTTCAGCCGCCCCTTCTCGAAGAGGCCGAAGGTGTCGCGCTGGCGCGTGGTGATCGCGGTGCGCAGCTCCGCGGCGCCGAAGGCCGTGTTGCCGGTGAAGCGCACGCCAGTGATCCGGATCTGGAGCCCCTCGAAGACCTGGAAGTAGAGCGTGCCGGTCTCCTCGAGGTCGTCGGTGATCGGCGAGACCTCGACGAGGTTGTACCCCTTTGACCGGTAGTGGGCCTCGAGGTCGCGGGCCGTCTGCTGGATCGCTTCCTCGCTGACCGGGACACCCTCCAGCCGCCCGGCGATCTCCATGAGGTCGCGCTCGCTGATCTCGAAGTTGCCGGAGAAGGCCACCGCCAGGATCCGCGGCTGCTGCGTCACGGTGTAGATGAGCCGCACCCACCCCTCCTCCACCAGTTCGACCCCCGCCTGGATCGCCCCGAACTCGCCCAGCCGGTTCAGCTTTGCCATGTCGTCGGCGATCACCCGGGAGTTGACCGGGTCGCCGGCCCGGGCGCCGATGTGGTTGCGGGCGAGCCGCTCGCGCCGCTCATCCAGCGGCTCGAACTCGCCGGGGGCCTCCGCGGGCTGGCGGAGCACGACCTCGTAGATCGGCTTGCCCTCGTACCAGGGGTCCTCCGCGGTCCCCGGGGCGGCCGCGGGAGGCGGGGGAGGCGGCGGCTGGGCCTCGGGAGGGGGCTCTCCGGACTCCGGAGGCGGCTGCGGGGGCAGGGGACCCTGTGCCGCCACCGGCGCGCACAGCAGCGCGCACAGAAGGAGACCGGCCAGTCTGGGGAGGCGCAGGGGCACGGGCCCGGGACAGTACCCCCGAAACTGAGCATCCACAAACTTGCGGCGGCGGAGGCGGGCTGGCCCTCCAAGCCGCCGCGGCCGCCGGAAGTAGCCTCGGGCCGCCGCGGCGCCCCTTGTGGCGGCGGCGGCGATCCGGTAGGCTGGGCGGAAAGCCGGCGCAGGCGCCGGGAGGGAGCCCCATCATGCGCGCAATCATGGCAATCGTTGCGGCGGCGGCCCTGTGCTGCCCCGCGCTGGCCCAGACCCTTTACTACGTGAACGGGGACTGCGGCGACGACGCGTGGAGCGGGACGAGCACGGCCTGCGCAGCGCCGGATGGCCCGAAGCGGACCATCGCCGCGGCCGTCAAGGCGGCCGCGCCGGGCGACAGCGTCCGCGTCGCCCACGGCATCTACCGCGGGCCGGGCAACCGCAACATCGACTTCGGCGGGAAGGACATCCTCGTCACCGGCAACGCCACGATCGACTGCGAGGGGCTCGGCCGGGCGTTCGTGCTGCGCTCCGGCGAGACGCGGGACGCCATCATCGAGGGCTTCACCATCATCAACGGCGCCGCGCCCGGCGTCGCGGGCGATCTTCGCGGCGGGGGGATCGCGATCCTCAGCCCGTCGTTCGGCAGCCCGGCGCCAAGCCCGACCATTCGCTATTGCATCTTCGAGAACTGCGACACGGGCATCTACAACGGCGGCGCCATGCTCATCCAGGAGCAGAGCGAGGCACTCATCGAGCGCTGCATCTTCCGCGACAACCGCTCGGGCGGCGGGGGCGCGGTGCAGTGCGAGGGGAGCAGCGCCGAGTTCATCGCGTGCGAGTTCATCGGCAACGAAGCGGGCGTCGGGGGCGCCATGCTGCTGACCGGCGCCTCGCCCTTGATCGTCAACTGCCTGTACGTGGACAACACCGGCGCCAGCCCGGGCGGCGGCGCCATCTTCGGCAACTCCGGCAGCACACCCACGATCATCAACAGCACCTTCACGGGCAACAGCGGCCCGGGCGGCGCCTGGTACAGCAACCGCGGCAGCGTCGCCACCATCACCAACAGCATCCTGTGGGGCAACACGCCGGACCAGATCCTGGTGGATCCCTTCAGCGGGGCGGACCCGGCGGTGAGCTACAGCGATGTCGAGGGGGGATGGGCGGGGACGGGCAATATCGATGCCGATCCGATGTTCGTTGATCCTGCCTCTGGTGTTTTCGAGCCCGAAGCGGGCTCCCCGTGCAATGACGCGGGTGACAACACGGCGGTTCCCGCGGGCATCCAGGAGGATCTTGGAGGCGACGCGCGATTCACGGATGATCCCCTCGCGCCGCAGACGGGAGTGCCCGGCGGCGCCGGTAGCGGGCTGGTTGTGGACATGGGCGCGTATGAATGGGGTCGCGAGCACTGCTTCCCCGACTGTGACGTCAGCGGCAGCCTCGACTTCTTCGACTTCCTGTGCTTCCAGAACGCCTTCGCCGCGGGCGATCCTTATGCCGACTGCGATGCAACCGGCACGCTCGACTTCTTCGACTTCCTGTGCTTCCAGAACTCGTTTGCATTGGGCTGCGGGCCGTGAGCAGCAGGTAGGAGGGGAATCTCGAACGCCCCGCCTACTGCAGATTCACCGGCATCACCACGTACAGGAAGTCCGTGCCGCTCTTCACCACGCCCGGCTTCTGCGAGGGCTGGCCCGGCGTCTCGGCGCTGCGCAGTTCCATGATGACTTCGGCGTCGGCCACGACTTTGAGGGCGTCGGTGAGGAAGCTCGGGTTGAAGCCGATTTCGACGTCCACGCCGTCGTAGCTCTTCAGCTCGACCTGCACCTGGGCCTCGCCCATCTCCGGCGCGCGGCTGGAGAGCTCCAGCGTGCGATCGGCGGCCTTGAACGCCATCCGCACGCCGCGGGATTCCTCGTTGGTAAGCAGGGCGGCCCG
>CAYMJK010000468.1:0-3963 GCA_964390535.1 uncultured Phycisphaeraceae bacterium
CCAGCCGCGGCGGCCGCAAGGGCCCGAAGGCGGAGCCCGAGGAGTACCTCACCCTTGAGTTCGCCGGGAACAGTCGGCTGCACGTGCCAGCGACGCAGATCGATCTCGTGCAGCGCTACGTCGGCGGGTTCAGCGGCGCCCCCCCACTCTCGACGCTCGGCGGCGAGCGATGGAAGGCGCAGAAACGGCGCGTCAGCGAGTCGGTGCGCGAGCTGGCCGGCGAACTGCTCCGTGTGCAGGCCGCCCGTGCGGCCACGCCGGGCGTGCGCTACCCGGCCGACACCGCCTGGCAGCTCGAGTTCGAGGCGGAGTTTCCCTACGAGGAGACCGAGGATCAGCTCGCCGCTCTCAGCGCCATCAAGCGCGACATGCAGTCGGACCGCCCGATGGACCGGCTCATCTGCGGCGATGTCGGGTTCGGGAAGACAGAGGTTGCCATCCGGGCCGCGTTCAAGGCCGCCGAGTACGGCAAGCAGGTCGCGGTGCTCGTGCCCACCACCGTGCTCGCCGAGCAGCACGAGCGCACATTCCGCGAACGCTTCGCCGCCTACCCCTTCCGCATCGAGTCGCTCTCGCGCTTCAAGACCGACCGCGAGATCAACCAGACGTTGGCGCTGCTGCGCAAGGGGCAGGTCGATGTCATCATCGGCACGCACCGGCTGCTCTCGAGGGATGTCCGCTTCGCCGATCTCGGGCTCGTCATCATCGATGAGGAGCAGCGCTTCGGCGTCGAGCACAAGGAGCAGCTCCTGTGGCTGCGGCTGACTGCGGATGTGCTCACGCTTAGCGCCACGCCGATCCCGCGGACGCTGCACATGTCGATGCTGGGCCTGCGCGACATCTCCAGCCTCGCCACACCCCCGCTGGATCGCCAGGCGGTGGTAACGGATGTCATCCCGTACAACGAGCGGCGGCTGAAGCAGGCCCTCGACCGCGAGCTGTCTCGCGAAGGACAGGTCTTCTACGTGCACAACCGCGTGCACGACATCAAGGCGGTTGCAGACGAGGTGCAGAAGCTGGCGCCGAAGGCGAAGATCGTCGTCGGCCACGGACAGATGCCGTCGCGCGAACTGGAAAGGGTGATGCTCGCCTTCACCCGCCGGCAGGCGGACATCCTCGTCAGCACCACCATCATCGAGAGCGGCATCGACATCCCCACCGCGAACACGATGATCATCGACAACGCCGACCGCTTCGGCCTGGCGGACCTGCACCAGCTCCGCGGGCGCGTCGGCCGCTCGCGCCACCGGGGCTACTGCTACCTGCTGCTGCCGAACGACCGCATCGTCAGCGAGGTTGCGAAGAAGCGCCTCAAGGCGATCGAGCAGTACGCCATGCTCGGCGCCGGCTTCAAGATCGCCATGCGCGACCTGGAGATCCGCGGCGCCGGCAACCTGCTCGGCGCCGAGCAGTCCGGACATATTGCCGCCGTCGGGTACGAGATGTACTGCCAGTTGCTGGAGCGGGCGGTGCGCGACCTGACCGACGAGCAGGAGCTTGCCCCCAGCCGCACGACCGTGGAGATCGGCGTTCGCGGCATGATTCCGCCGGGCTACAGGCCGTCCGAGGTGCGCCGGATGGACGCCTCCCGGCGGCTCGCGACAGCGCGCAGCGCGACCGAGGTCGAGCAGGTGCGCCGCGACCTGGTCGAAGCCTACGGCGACCCGCCGGGGCCGGTGAAGCGGCTGCTCGACCTGGCCGAGGCCCGCGCCCTGGTGGCGTCAGCGGGCGTGCGCGCCATCGCGATCCGCGAAAGTGATGTCGTTTTCACATGCGACGACGGGCCTGCCATCGAAGCCCGTCTTGCCGGCGCGGCCGGCAGCGTGCGCACGATCGAGGCTCCCGATGGCCGCGCCCGCCCGCCTGCGCCCGCCGACGCGAACGACGGGCGAACCGGGGCGGAAGTCTACTTCCGCCCGCCGGCCGAGTATCTCCGCCCGGAGACGCTGCTTGCGCTGCTGCGGGCGCGCTTCGGGACCGCTGCGGGCGCGGGCGCAGAGGCGGGAAGCGGCGCCTCTGCGCCTAGCATCTGACATGGCAACCAAAGCAGCAGCACTGCCGTTCGAAACACGCAACGACCTCGACGGCGCCACCCGCGCCCGGGTGATCGAGTTCCTCAACGAGGCGCTCGCGGACGCCGTCGATCTGGCCACGCAGCTCAAGCAGGCGCACTGGAACGTCAAGGGCCCGAACTTCATCGGGCTGCACCGGCTGTTCGACGAGATCGTCGAGGATGTGCGCGAGCACAGCGACGAGATCGCCGAACGCGCCGTGGCCCTGGGCGGGGTCGCTCTCGGCACCGCGCGCATCGCCGCCGATCGCTCCGAGCTCGCCGAGTATCCGGCGGACATCAGCGCCGGCAGCGAACACGTCCGGGCGGTCAGCGCCGCTCTGGCCCGGTTCGGCGCCCGCGCCCGCGAGTCGATTGGCGCCGCCGAAGAGGCCGGCGACGCCGACACGGCGGACCTGTTCACCGGGATCTCCCGAGCCATCGACAAGTGGCTCTGGTTCGTCGAGGCCCACGGGCAGGCTTCGGAATAATGATGAATGTTGAACGATGAATGATGAGTAGGAGGCCGCGGGGTGGCTCGGCGGTTTGCCGATCGGTCCGGTCCCGGCGGTCTGGGTTTGCGGCGGGCGCCCCGAGGCCGTCCGCCTCGACTCATCATTCCTCATTCATCATTCCGAAGCTACACTGGCGCCCATGCAGTACGGCTTCCTTATCGACCACGACGCCTGCATCGGCTGCCACGCCTGCACGGTCGCCTGCAAGGCGGAGAACGGCGTCCCGGTCGGCAACTTCCGAACCTCGGTCAAGTACGTCGAGAAGGGGCGTTATCCCGACGTTCGCCGGCACTTCGCCGTGCTGCGCTGCAACCACTGCACCGACGCCCCGTGCGTCAAGATCTGCCCGGTCAACGCCCTCGAGAAGCGGCCCGATGGCATCGTGGACATTGACCGCGACGCCTGCATCGGGTGCCGCGCCTGCATGCAGGCCTGCCCCTACGACGCGATCTATCTGAACGATGACCTCGGCGCCGTCGAGAAGTGCCACTTCTGCGCGCACAAGGTCGAGAAGGGGCTGGAGCCCGCTTGCGTCACCGTCTGCCCCGTCGGCGCCATCATCCCCGGTGACCTGCACGATCCGGAGAGTCGCATCTCGCTCATGGTGCGCAGCAACGAGACCCTCGTCCGGCGCCCGGAGCAGGACACCGGCCCGAACGTCCACTACAAGGGCGTCGAGCCGGCCATGCTCGCCCCCGGCGAGCCCTCGCGCCCGCCGATGTACCTGTGGAGCGATCGCCCGCCGCAGAAGCCCGAGCCCTGGCCGATCAGCCTGCCGGTGCTGGAGGACACGCGGGTGGCGCTGGACTACGGCCACCGCGTGGAGTGGGGCTGGGCGGTGGCGCTGTACCTGGTGACGAAGGGGATCGGCGGGGGCGCGGCGATGCTGGCGCCGTTTGCCGCGGCTCTCGGCCTGACCGGCGCCGGGCTGCGCTGGGCGCCGGAGATCATCGCGCTGGTCTTCACCCTCGCCACCACCGCCCTGCTCATCGAGGATCTGGCCCGGCCGATGACCTTCTATAAGCTGCTGACCAGGCCGAACTGGAACTCGTGGCTGGTGAAGGGCGGGATCATTCTCGGGGCGTTCGGGGCGCTGAGCGCCGGAATCATCGGGCTGCGGCTGATCGGGCTGGAAGCTGCGGCGGATGTGCTGCGATGGCCCAACGCCCTGCTCGGGCTGGGGGCGGCGGGGTACACGGCGTTCCTGTTCGGGCAGTGCGAGGGGCGGGATCTCTGGCAGAGCAAGTGGCTGGGGCCGCACCTGATTTCGCAGGCGCTGCTCTGCGGCGGGGTGGCGCTGGCGCCTTTTGCGGCGGGGGGATTGCTGCCAGGGGGGGTGCTCGGTGGAGCGGCCGGGGCTTTGTGGGGACTGATCGCCGTGATCGCCCTCGCCGCGGC
>CAYMJK010000469.1:0-4531 GCA_964390535.1 uncultured Phycisphaeraceae bacterium
CCGAGCACCCGCAACTGATTCTCCGGCAGCCGCGAGATCGCGCCTGCCCCGGCCCTCGCCTTCGCGCCCGAGGCCGTGCCCGCCGTCGCGGGCGCCTCCGCCGCCCCCGCGCGCGACCCGGTCGCCGCCTGCATCCTCGCCTTCATAGCCGTCTCCAGAGCGGCAGCTGCCGCGGAAATTCGTATCGGCGCCAGCGCGGTCCGCAGTGCGACCGCCCGGCGACCAAGAGTGTGGGGCGCCGCCGGTGAGACCATCATGACATTCCCGTGAATTGGCCGACATCCGGCCTCTATAATGCGAAGTGAAGTTCGGCGCCTGGCTTTCAAAAATTGTCTCTGGGAGAGCAATTGATGCGCAGCGCACGTCCGAAGACTGGCGTCGCCGGTCCTGCATCCAGGCGGTTCGCCTATGCGCAGCGGCGGACGATGAGCGGGACAAGGTGCTCAAGAAGTGCACGGAGGCCGGGATCGCTGCGCTGGATGTGCTGACGGATGCCGTCACAGATAGTGTTGACATCGCTGAACAGACCTCCGAGGGTGTTCCCGCCGACTTCAGCGCATCGGAATGGAGTGATCTTCTGCAGATCCGGAAGGTCGTCGACGATGCAACGGCGTCCGGAGACGACCCGCTTCGATGGACGCAAGTCCGGGAGTTCGCCCGGGCATTGCTCGACAGGTACGGGTGGCATGGAGATATAGACCCGAATCAGTACCTGGTGTGACCGCACGCAAGGCTGCGAGCACACCCGCGCTTCGCCCTCCGGGCACGGCGAAGATGCCTTCCCGAAATGGAGCGGACCGGACTCGAACCGGCAACTTCCAGCTTGCAAAGCTGGCGCTCTACCAATTGAGCTACCGCCCCGCGGGCCCGGCCTCCCGGCCGGGGCGGATGGTATGCGTCGCCATCGCCGCGGCGTGTTCCGAGAACCGTGCCGGGGACCTGCCGCGGGGCGGCCGCCGGAGGCTCCGGTGCCCTCGGAGATCCGCCCCCGCTGGCCTGACATGGCCGCCGCGACGATGTATGAGCGATGCGGGCGTCGATCCGGCTGCGGCTGTGGGCGCCGTCGCTGGCCGTTACCCTGGCCGGCGCGGCCGGGACCGCGCGCGCGCCCGGGCCCGCTCCCGCGACGGCCGCCCCCGCCCCTGCCGCACACGGGGCACACGCCCCCGCCGCTCACGCCCACCGAGGCGCCTCGACCGCCCCCGCCGCCTCGGCGCCCACCGACGACGAGGCCCGCGCCCTCATCGGGGCTGCCCGCGAGGCGGCGATCCGCGGCCAGTGGGATCGGGCCGATAGCGCGCTGCGGTCGGCTTGGCGTTCGCCCACCATGCGCCGGCTCGCGGCCCGCGCCCTCTGGGATCTGCACCAGCGCCCCGGCTTCGCCCTCGGCGCCGACGAGCAGGCCATCAGCGACACCACCCGCCTGCTCGGCCCGCGCTATCGCCGCTTCGAGACGCCGCACTTCGTCATCCTCACGGATGCCGACGCTCCGTGGAGCCGCGCCCGCGCCACCATCCTCGAGCAGACGCGCCGGCAGTTCTACCGCGCCATGGAGCGCCTCGGCTACCCCGCCGTCCCGCACGAGCACAAGCTCGTCTGCATCCTCATGCGCGAGCACGACCAGTTCCGCATCTTCGCCGCCCGTGAGGATGGCCATGTTGCCGAGTGGTCCGCCGGCTATTACAGCACCGGCGCCAACCGCGTCGTCTTCTACAACGACGAGTCCGCCCCGGCCCTGCGCGAGGCGATGCGCAAGCTCGATGAGTACCAGGCCGAGGTGCGTCAGCTCCGCGACCAGGCGATCAGCCTCACCCGCGCCGGCCGCGCTTCCGAAGCCCAGCGCCGCCGCCGCGCTGCCGACGATCTGGAAGGGCAGGTCAGCGCCGAGCGAGCCCGCCTCCAGGCTGAGGCCGGCGAGTTCTCCGTCGCCAAGACCATCCACGAGGCGGTCCACCTGCTCGCGTTCAACGCCGGCGTGCAGTTGCCCTCCCGCCAGTATCCCTTCTGGCTTTCCGAGGGGCTCGCCTGCGCGTTCGAGGCGCCGACGACCCGCTCCGCCTTCGGCCCGGACTTCCCGAGCCCCGGGCGCGAGGCCCAGGCACGGGCCCTCTACAGCCAGGACGGGGCCCTCCCGCTGGAGCAGTTGATCACCATGACCGAGGCCCCCGCGGATGCCCGCCCGCTCGCCGACGCCATGTACGCCCAGAGCTTCGCCCTCGTCGAACTGCTGTACCAGCACCGCCCGCTCCAGCTCGGCGAACTCATCCTGAGCCTCGCCGACGCCCCCGACAGCACGCTGGACGCCGAGGACCACCTGTCGCGATTCCGGCGGCTGATCGGCGATCCGGCCGATATCAGCGGCGAGATTGCCCGCCGCTGGGCCGTGGAGTAGGCATAGGCTCGGAGCCCCCGGCGCCAACCTGCCCCCGGAAGCCCCCACGGGAGTGAGGGGGGTACCCGGCAGGCCGCCCGGAGACGCCGCCCAGGAACGCGGCTCAGCAGCAGAGAAAGCAGTCGAGGAGAACGGCATGGTGAACGCGCAGCACATCCTCATCGGCGCCATCGCGGCAGGCATCCTCGCGGCCGCCGCCAGCGCTCAGGACGACCCGGCGTCTCCCGGAACGCCCCCCGCGCCACCCGCCCTGCCCCCCCTCGAATACGCCCCCGAGCCGCCCGACTTCCCCCTCTGGGACTTCCGCGTCGGCGCCGATGGGCTCGCCACGACCGAGGCCGATTTCTCCAGCGGCCCGGGCAGTGTCCGCACATGGGTCGCCGGCGCCGGGGCGGGCGCCACCATCACCATCTCGCCGAAGCTGCAGTTCCGCATCGACGGCCGCGCCGAGTATCGCAACTACGACTTCGCCGGCGCCACCCGCTTCGATCCGGTGAACGGCGATCCCTTCGATTCGCTCTACCGCGCCTATGCCGACGGGCTCGGGCTCATGCAGATCAACGACCGCTGGTCGCTCGCCTTCGGCGCCCGCATCGCCAGCCAGGGCGAGACGGATGCCGATGTCAACGAGACGTTCACCGGCCGCCTGTACGCAGCGCCGCTGTTCAAGGTCAACGACGATCTCACCATCGGCGTCGGCATTGTGGCGCAGAGCCGCCTCGAGGAGCGCCCACTCATCGCGCCGGCGCCGATCGTCAACTATCGCTTGAACGAGACCTATAGCTTCCACTTCAACGCACTCGAAGGCGCCGAGCTGCGCTACACGGCCTCCGAGGCCTTCCTGCTCGCCCTCGAGTTCGACTGGGGGTTCAACGAGTACCGACTCTCCGACGACGGCTTCGCCCGCGATGGCGTCTTCCGCGAGACGGCCGTGCGCCTCGGCCTCCACGCCACCTGGCGCCCCACGCCGCGCCTCGACCTGATGGCCGGCATCGGCTCGTTTGTGTGGCAGGAGTGGGAACTGCGGGACATTGATGGCGACGAACTCAGCCAGGACACCCTCGCCCCGAGCGGCTACGCCACCGTGGGCTTCCAGTACCGATTCTGAGCCCACCGTCCATCGTGCTGTGCCGCTGACGGCGGCCGTCGGTGCTCCGTGCGGGGCCGAAACGCGCAGTGACGGGGCCGTCAGCGGCACGCCTATCGTTGTCGCCGATGCGACGGTCGCCGCTCACCCTGGTGCTGATCGCCCTGCTTCTGCTCGGGCAGGCGCTGCCGGTCGCCGGCGCCCCCGGCGTCTGGTCGCTGTGCATGGGTCTGGATGGCCATGTCGCGATCGAACTCGTCCACGACGCCCCCGCGTGCGCCTCCATCTGCAATCCGGCCGACCCGCACGATCCTGTCGCCCCGAAGGCGCCCGATACCGAAGCGCCGCGGGTCGAGATCACGCTGCCCGATGACCACGGCTGCCTCGATGTCCCGCTCAACAGCGACGATGCCGCGCGCCCGGCCCACCCGCTGCGCGCTCCATCGCCCGCCGCCCTTCCGCCCGCTGTGTTCGAGGCGCGCCACGCGCCCATCTGCGCCCTCGGCGCCAAGCCATCCGGCCCCCGTCCCACGAGCCGGGCCGGCCCGCCGCCCGGCCTCCGGACCACCATCCTGCTGATCTGATCCGCGCCAGGCGCAGCGCCCGGAGGCGCTGCGCTGTTGCTGCGCGCGCAGGACCGTGGCTATCCATCCGGAGATGACTCGTGCGACTTGGACAATTCCCCTCCCTCGCCGTCGCGGCAGCGCTGCTGTCCGGGTGCGCGGGGCGCCCGTGGTCCGTGGGGCCGCTGGATCAGCCCGCGCCCGGCCCTGAGCGCTCCCCGCCGGCCGCGCAGCGCGCCCCCGCCCCCGCGCCACAGCCCACCGGCGACATCACCCTGCGCGACGCCCTCGCCGCGACCCTTACCCACAGCCCCGCCCTTGCGGCATACTCGCTCGAAGTGCGCGCGCGCGAGGCCCGTGCCCTCCAGGCCGGCCTCCTCCCCAACCCGGAACTGGACGCGGAACTCGAAGGCTTCGGCGGGACCGGCTCGATGGCCGGCTTCGGCGCCGCCGAGGCCACGCTCGCCCTCGGCCAGCTCGTCGAACTCG
>CAYMJK010000470.1:0-3811 GCA_964390535.1 uncultured Phycisphaeraceae bacterium
GCGGCGCCATCGAGGGCGACGAAGATCGTCTCGCCGCTGTCGGAGATGGCGATCTGCAGCGGCTCGCTGCCCATGAAGACGCTGGCGCCGATGGCGCCTGTGACCGGGTCGATCGGCGTGAGCGAGTTGCCGCGGGGGGCCCCGGCGCTGCTGGGGACCGTGGCGTACAGCATGCCGTCGCCGGCGTTGTACGCGATGCGGTTGGTCCGCAGGTCGATGATGCGGATGTCGTCGGCGGCGGCGGTGTGGGCGAGGGCGGCCAGGACGGCGGCTGTCGCGGCGGCTGCGGCGGCGCTGGACGGGATCTGCGGCATGGGCCTCTCCTCTCGAGAATCCCGCGCCCGGCGTCCGGCCCTCGCCGAACCCTCCGACGCGGCGTCCTCCAATATACCCGATCGGGGCGGGAATGGGGCGGCTCGGGGGCGTGCCACTGACCTGCTCTGAGGTCCGTGTGATCCGGCAACAGCCGACTGAGCCGCGCCCACGCCGAAGAGCTTGTCAGCCTGTGCAAGCGGCGGGGGTTCGAGCCCCGCCCGCAACTGCCCCGAGGCCTAAAATCCGACGGGCTCTGTCGGCGGTCGCCGTTACATACGGGCGCGCATGAGGCGTCATCGGGGCTGACCCAGCCTGCGGAAGGACTGGAATCGAACGGTCTGTTCTTGAATCCAGAAGGAGACGCGACATGAGGCGCAGCGTGGCAGTGGCGGCGGCAATCGCGATATGCCCGATGCACACGAGGGGGCAAGCGCTGGAGGCGACGCTGACGGCAAGTGATCCGATCACGCACCGCCAGCTCGGCATCGATTGTGCGATCGATGGCGACGTCATCGCGATCGGCGCCGTCTCCCTGGGTCCGTTTCACAAGGAGAACTATGTATATACCTTCGAGTTCAATGGCGCCGGGTGGCAACAGGCGCAGAAGTTCAGGGCTGCGGACTCTTACGATGGCGACGAGTTCGGCTTCGCGCTCGACCTGCGCCATGACTTCCTGCTCGTTGGAGCCCGCTCGCACACGGTAACTCAGGATTTTCAGGGCGCGGCCTACATGTTCAGGGAACAGGGCGCCGGTTTCGAGGAGCAGGCGAAGCTTCTTGCAGAAGTGCCGGCCGCCTTTGACCTGCTCGGCCACGCGGTGGCCTTGAGTCGGAACGAAGCGGCCGTCGGCTCCATAAACGATCACGCTGTGTCGTTCAATGGAGGTGGCGTCGTACGGATTTACTCCGACGACGGTTCAGGGTGGAGGCAGAAGCAACGCATCATTTCGCCGGATTTTACCCTAGCGACTTTTTTCGGCGAAGCGATCGCCATGACAGATGACTGGCTCTTCGTCGGCGACCGCCGTTTTGGGGATGGGACTGTCTATGTGTATGCGCAAGAGGCGGCCGGCTGGCGGTTCCAGACGCGGCTGGAGCCACCCGAGCCCGAGATCAATGGGTTCGGCCAGGCTCTTGCGACGGACGGGAGCACGCTCGTCGTCGGGGCGCCAATCAGCGTGGTGGGTGGACAGGAGTTCGCAGGCGCCGCAGTGATCTATGAGCTTGACGGCGCCAGTTGGGTTCCGACGCGTGTTGTTCCCAACCCATGGCCGAGCAGGTTCGACGCTTTCGGATCGTCGGTAGCGGTGGATGGCGAATGTGTCGCGATCGGCAGCGACGACAGCAGCACCGAGAATGAGGTGCTGGTGCTCAGGCGTACGGCCGGGGTGTGGCAGGACTTTGCCCGGATCCGAACTCCAGACCGGGTTACGGCGACCAGATTCGGAACTTCACTGTCGCTGTCCGGTCATCGGCTGGCCGTCGCTGATCCCAGTTCGCACGTCGCTGGCGGAGGCGCCGGCGCCGTCTTCATCTATCAGCTCGACTTCACGGAGTGCTATGCCGACTGCGACGAGGACGGTGCACTCGATTTTTTTGACTTCCTGTGCTTCCAGAACCTCTTTGCCGCGACCGACCCAAACGCCGATTGCGACGAGAGCGGCGTGCTCGATTTCTTCGACTTCGTGTGCTTCTTCGACGCATTCGCTGCCGGTTGCCCATGAGAGCCGGGCATTCAGGCGCAGTCGGCATCCTCTCTCTTGGACGGGGCAGGAGGGTAGACGGCCGGAGGCCTGCCGCCCCGCATCCGACTCTCCTCTTCGCCCTCTGTACCTCTCCGGTTTGAACCGTGTCGCTCACAGGTAGGGCGCCGCGGAGGCCGACGGCTCTGCGGCTCCGGGGCCGACATGAGGTGGTCGGGTCGCAAGGCGGAGCGCCGACCACGCCGCGAGGCGAGGTTGTGGAAGGAGCAGGGAGGGGCCGGCCGGCGGGGGCGATTTTCGCGTTCTCAGTGGTACCGGCGCCGGGTGGTCGGTCGCACGAGATTCCTACAGTCGCCCCCGGATCGCACGTTTCACCCGTCAGGAAAGAGCAGATGCCCGAGCCTCACGAGTCCCAGCCGAAGTCGATGGAAGAGCTCGTCAGCCTGTGCAAGCGGCGGGGGTTCATCTATCCCGCCAGCGAGATCTACGGCGGGCTCAACGGCTTCTGGGACTACGGGCCGCTGGGGACGCTGCTGAAGAAGAACCTTGCCGATGACTGGTGGCGCGCGATGGTGCTGGCGCCGCCGCGGGGGCCGGGTGGTGGCGAGGGCGCCGGCGGGGGGCGGCCGCTGCAGATCGTGGGGGTGGATACCGCGATCGTCCAGAATCCGAAGGTGTGGGAGGCGAGCGGGCACGTGGCGGGGTTCAACGACCCGATGGTGGATGACAAGGAGACGAAGCAACGGTTCCGGGCGGATCAGCTTTACGGGCTGTACCTGGTCGAGGAGACCAGCGGCGCCGACGAGGATGTCAACCGGCTGCTGGCGGCGGTCGAGGGGGGCGATCTGCCGGCGAAGACGATCGTGGCGGCGAGCGCGACCGAAGCTATGAAGCTGGCGTTGGCGGATCGCAAGTGGCAGAAGCCGCTGCGGCTGGGCGACGAGTTCGCCGGCGGCACGACCGCGCACAAGCGGCACACGCATCGCGGGCTGGGATGGTCGGATGTGATCACGGTGCACGGGCCCGACGGCCATATGCTCGGCGCGTTCTGCGCGATCCCGCCCTCGCAGTTCGAGCGGCATCATCATCGCATTCCCTCACCGTTCACCGGCAAGGCGGGGGCGCTGACAGCGCCGAGGCCGTTCAACCTGATGTTCCCCACGATCGTGGGGGCCACCGGCGACTGGGAAGAGAACAAGGCGTACCTGCGCCCCGAAACCGCCCAGGGGATCTTCACCAACTTCAAGAACGTCTGTGACACCATGCGCGTGCGCATGCCCTTTGGCATCGCGCAGATCGGGAAGGCGTTCCGCAACGAGGTGACGCCGCGGAACTTCATCTTCCGCTCGCGCGAGTTCGAGCAGATGGAGATGGAGTGGTTCTGTCACGAGTCGGAGGCGGGCGAGTGGCTGGAGTTCTGGAAGCAGCAGCGGTTCGAGTGGTGGCTCAGTGTCGGGCTCAGCCGCGAAAACCTCACGCTTCGCCAGCACGAGCAGGATGAACTGGCCCACTACGCGAAATCCGGCCACGGCACGTGGGACATCGAATATCGCTGGCCGTTCACGCACCCCGACTTCGGCGAGCTCGAGGGCGTCGCCCACCGCAGCAACTACGACCTCACGCAGCACGAGGCCGCATCCGGTCAGAAGCTCAGCTACTTCGATCAGGAGCGCAACGAGCGGTTCATGCCGCACGTCGTCGAGCCGGCGGCCGGGCTCACCCGCGGCGTGCTGGCCCTGCTGTGCGAGGCGTTCACGCCGGACGAGAGCCGGCCGAGCAAGGTGTTCATGAGGT
>CAYMJK010000471.1:0-5100 GCA_964390535.1 uncultured Phycisphaeraceae bacterium
CTGCGCCACCGCCGATGTTAGTTCCAGCCGACGACCATCCCATCCGCCGCCTTGCCCCCCTCGCCCTGCACTCAATTCGCACGGCCTCCATGCCCCCCACGCACGGCACGCCCCCCGCACGCGCCATGATCCACCCCACCGCGATCCTCACCGGCGACATCGACCTCGCCCCGGATGTCGAGATCGGCCCCTACTGCGTCCTCGATGGCGCAATCCGCATCGGCGCCGGCGCCCGCCTCATCGGCGCCGTCCACATCCTCGGCCCCGTCCAGATCGGCGCCGGCGCCGTCCTCCACCCGCACGTCTGCATCGGGTTCCGCGCCCAGGACTTCAAGTTTGCCCACGGCGCCCCCACCGCCGGCGTCATCATCGGCGATGGCTGTCAGTTGCGCGAGCAGGCGACGATCCACGCCGCCACGAATGACCACACTCCCACCCGCCTCGGCGACCGTGCCTTCATGATGGTCGCCACCCACATCGGCCACGACGCCCAGGTCGGCGACGATGTCACCATGGTCAACACCGCCGCCGTCGGCGGCCACGCCCACATCGGCGATCGCGTGATCCTCAGCGGCCTCAGCGCGGTGCATCAGCACGTCCGCATCGGCCGCATGGCCATGCTCGCTGGCCTCAGCGGCGTCTCCCAGGATGTTCCCCCATTCTGTATCGCCGATGGCGCCAACGGCCTCGCCGGCGTCAACCTCGTCGGCCTGCGCCGCGCCGGCGTCGGCCGCGACGAAATCACCGCACTCCGCGACGCCTACCGGCGCATCCTCCGCCGCCGGATGCCACGGGCCGATGCCGTCCGCATGCTCGAAGAGATCGCCCCCGGCAGCCCTATGGTCGCCGAAGTCGCCCGCTTCGTCGCCGAGTCCACCCGCGGCATCTGCTCGGGCAGCCCCACCCGCCGCCAGGGCCTCCCGCCGATGGAAGCCGCTTCATGACCGCCGCCACCGCCACCCCCACCCCCACCACGCCTGCCGCCGACCGCGCCACCGACGGCCACGACTGCCCCCCCGTGTGCGGACCGGCCCTTTGCGTGCTCGCAAGCGGCTCCGCCGGCAACTGCTCCATCCTGCACATCCCCGGCGAGGGCGTCTGGCTCATCGATCTCGGCCTCTCGCCCAAGCGCACCCGCCGCGCCCTGGAGGCGATGCGCCTGGCGCCCGAGGACATCCGGGGCGCCCTCGTCACCCACCTCGACCACGACCACCTGCACCCCGGCTGGGCCCGCGCCTGGCCCGATGGCGCACCGCTGCTCGTCCATCGGCGCCACGCCCGCTCCGCCCGGGCTGCCGCCGCCCGCGGCAGGATCCGGGCCCTGGACGATGAGTTCGAGACCGGCGCCCTGCGCGTGCGCGCAATCCTGGCCCCCCATGATGAACTCGGCGCCGCGGTCTTCCGAATCGACTTCCCGCACACCGCCGCCGTCGGCGCGCCCGGCGCCCTCGGCTACGCCACCGACATCGGCCGCTGCCATGCGCACATCATCGATCTGCTCGCCGGCGTCGACACCCTCGCCATCGAGTCCAACTACTGCCCGCGCCTCCAGTCCAACTCCGGCCGCCCGCTGCGCCTGCGCCAGCGCATCACCGGCGGCGCCGGCCACCTGAGCAACCAGCAGTGCCTGGATGCGATCCGCGCCATCGGCCCGCGCCAGCGCGTCATCCTCCTCCATCTCTCGCGCGACTGCAATCACCCTGCGACCGCCGGCCGCCTGCACGATGGCGCCCCGTACGAGGTGGTCATCACGAGCCAGATCCGCCGCACGCCTTGGTTGCCGCTGCGCCAAGCGCCCGCGCCGGTCGCAACCATCGCCGCCCGGCACGTGCGGCCGATGCGCCAGCTCCCCCTCTTCGCGGAGGCCTCGTGATCACGGCGCCGGACGCCGTCGATGATCGTGACCACGGCCCCCACGGCCCACCCCGCGCGATCGCCGCCCCCCTTGGCTGGGCTCGCTTCATCCTCGGCATCCGCCGCGCAGTCTGGGTCGGCCAGACGCGCTACAAGGAACTCGGCGCCGAGCCGCTGGAGCACGCGCTCTCCCGGCGCGGCTCCGGCGCCAAGGAATACCGCGTCCGCTTCGCCGACGGCCGGCGCATGATCATCGCCGCCACCCGGACCCGCCGGTACGCCGACCTCGTCGGGCCGATCGGACTCGAGTTGTATCAGGCCCTCGCCAGCGTCCGCATCCCTCCCGCCGCGGACGACCTCGGGGCTCCCCCGCGCGACGCCCTGCGCCCGGGCATGCGCATCGTTGCCCTGCACACGGGGACCGGGTATGTCGGCGCCTGGCTCTCCGCCGTTGTCGGCCCCTCCGGCGCCGTGGTCGCCCTCGACCCTGACGGCGAATCCATCCGCTACGCCCGCAACCGCTACCGCCTCGACAACGTCTCCTTCGAAACCGGCTCGACCGACAACCTCGGCGGCGAAACCGCCGACGCCTTCGACGCCGCCCTCGCCATCGACGCCATCCCCAGCGCCGAGGCCGCGACGCCGATGCTCCGCGAACTCTGGCGCGTCCTCCGACCCGGCGGCAGGTTGATCCTCGCGACCCGCGAGCCCGCCGAACCCGAGGCCGAGTCTCCCCGCCTGCGCCTCACGCCGGAAGCCCTGCGCGATCTCGTCGTCCACGCCCTCCGCGAGCAGACACCCGAGCCCGAGCGGGTGGTCATCGCGCCCGCCCCCGCCGCAAGCGCCGTGATCGCCATCTCCCGCGAGCCGCCCGACGCCGAACCCCGCGGCCGCGGCCGCGGCGCCCTCGGAGGCGCCGGCGACAGCGAGGGCGATGGGGACGACGATGGGGCCGATGACGACGAGCGCTGACCCCTCACTCCCCCTCCGGCTCCGTCACCATCAGGTTGCTCGCCAGGTCTCCGCGCACCCGCTCGCGCAGCGAGTCGCCCGCCCCCGCCCGCAGCGCGCGCCGGATCGCGTCAACCCCCTCACGCGGCACGGCGATGTGGCAGACCGGGTCCCCCGGCGCCACCGACGGAAGCGTCGTCATCCCCAGCGCCACCCCCGTGTGTGGCGAGAGCAGCACGTTCTGCTCGACCCCCAGGAGGCTCGTGTTGGTCGCGATCGCCTGCCCCTGCTCAACGATGTCCCCCGGCGTCACGTGGAAGTGCAGGAATCCCCCGCGATCCGCCCGGATCCACCGCGTCCGGTCCACCACCGTCTGATACGGCGGCGCCACTGGCTTTCCCGAGGCCATCCCCAGGTGGATGAGCGCGTTTTTCACGCCCTGCAGCGCATACTCCACCACCGTCGGCTCGACTTTCCAGACCTCCCCCGCCTCCAGCAGAATCGTCGGCACGCCTGCCGCGCACGCCGCCTGCCGCAGCGCCCCCTTCGGCCCCTTCCCGCTCACGATCAGCTCCGACCCGAACGCGCGCGCAAGCCTGGCCACCGCCGGGTCCGCCATGTCCGCCCGCACGTTCGGAAAGTTCGTCCGCCGCACCGCCGCCGTGTGCAGGTCGATCCCGTAGTCCGATCGCCCGACGATCTCCCGGAAGACGACGCTCGCCAGCCTCGCCGCCATGCTCCCGTGCGGCAGCCCCGGAAAGCAGCGGTTCAGGTCGCGTCGGTCCGGCAGATACCGGCTGTGCTGCGAGAAACCCAGAATGTTGATCACCGGCGCCATGATGAGCGAACCGGCCTCGAGTTCGAACGGCGGCGACAGAATGATCTGACGAATCGCCCCCGCGCCGTTGATCTCGTCCCCGTGCACCCCGGCCGCCAGAAAGACCACCGGTCCCGGCCGCTTTGCCCGCCACACCCGCACCGGGATCGACACGCTCAGCCCGCTGTAGCTCTCGCTGACGAGCAGGTCCACATCCCGCCGCTCCCCAGGCGCGACCGGCCCGTCCGGCCACTGGCCGACATCCAGCCGCGGCTCAACGCGCTTCATGAGCCGGCTCCCCGCCCGCGGGCGCAGCCCCTGGCGCCTGCCCGGCAGCGCCCGCCGCCCCCGCCGCGACATCCGGATCCAGCTTGCGCACCCGGATCCGCTTTCGTTTTCGGCGCGACGCCACAAGATCCTTCATCGATTCGGTCTTCCCGTAGCACAGCAGCCGATCGCCGGGCTCCAGCGCCCGCGACCCCCGCGGATTGCTGATCACGCTCGTCCCACGGTGCAGCGTCAGCACCACGATGTCCCGCTCCCGCAGCCCCGACTCCTGGATCGTCTTCCCGACGAGTTGCGAGCCGTCCGGAATCTGCAGTTCCGCCACCCCATACCCGCGGCTGACCGTGAGCCGCTGGCGGATGTCCATCTCCGGAAAGTCCACCTGCGCCGCGATGTAATCCACGATGGCCCCGGCGACATCCAGCCCCGTCGCCGTCTCGATCCCCTCCAGCCCCGGCGACGAATTCACCTCCATCACCTGCGGCCCGGCGCTGCTCTCGAGCATGTCCACCCCGGCCACCCGCAGCCCGAGGATCTGCGCCGCCCGCACCGCCGTCTCGTGATACCGCTCATCGAGCTCGATCGCCTCCGCCCGGGCGCCCCGGTGGACGTTGCTGCGGAACTCCTGCCCCTGGGCGATCCGGCGCATCGACGCCACCACCCGGTCGCCGACCACCAGCGCGCGCACATCCGATCCCTTGCTCTCGGCGACGAACTTCTGGATCAGCACGTTCTGCTTCGCGCTCTGCAGGGTCTCGATGATCGCCTCGGCAACCTTCACGCTGTCGGCCAGGATCACCCCCACCCCCTGCGTCCCTTCCAGCAGCTTGATGATCACCGGCGCCCCGCCCACGCGCTCGATCGCCGGCAGCACATCCCGCCTGGACCGCACGAACGCCGTGTGCGGCATGCCGATGTCGTGCCGGCTGAGGATCTGCAGCGAACGCAGCTTGTCCCGCGAGTTGCCGATCCCGCCGGAGGAGTTCGGCGTGAACACATCCATCTGCTCGAACTGCCGCACCACCGCCGTGCCGAAGTACGTCACCGAAGCGCCGATCCGCGGCAGGATCGCGTCGTAGTCACTGATCCGCTTCCCGCCGTACTGCAGATCCGGCTCTCCCTGAGAGAGTTCGATCGCGAACCGCAGCGTGTCCAGCACCTTGACGGTGTGCCCCCGGGCCTCGGCCGCCTGA
>CAYMJK010000472.1:0-2933 GCA_964390535.1 uncultured Phycisphaeraceae bacterium
GCTCCGCGAGGCAGACGAGCAGTCCGTCGCCGGCGGCCTGCCCGTCGAGTTCGTCTTCCAGTTGCACGTGGCGGCCCACGCCTGCGCAGTCATGGCCGACCACGCGACCAACATCGCCGAGCAGATCATCTACGCCCGCACCGGGGCCGTCGTCCGCCACTGCGAGGAGGGCTGGAAGGACGTCGCCCTCCGCCGCGGCTGAAGCTGGCCCGCTACCTCTCGGAGCGCAGCCGGCCAACAATCGCCCATGACCCGAGCGACCAGACATCAGGTGACGGTGCAGGAAGGCGGACGTATCGAAGTACAATCCGCGGACCTGAAGGCGGGCCAGCCCGCCGAGGTGATCGTGCTGGTGGAGGAGGCGCCAAACGGGCGGTCCAACGCCTCATTCTTCGGCTCGGGGCGGGGCGCTTTCGCGTCGCCGGAGGAAGCGGACAGCTTCCTCCGCGAGGAGCGCGACCTGTGGCGCTCTTGAACGAACTCCACGGCCGCCGCGTCTTCCTGGATACGAACATCGTCATCCACATCGTCGAGGGGATGGAACCCAGTGCGCCCGTGCTCCGTGCGCTTCTCGAAGCGGTGGATTCGGGAACGCTGACAGTTGTTCTGAGCGAACTCACGCTTGCGGAGTGCCTTATCAAGCCACTCGCCGACGAGCGCGCGGATCTCGCGGCGATATACGAGGCGTTCGTATCGCCCGGCGCCGGGCGGGAGGTCATTCCCGTCACGCGAGCCGTTCTGCGGGAAGCGGCCCGAGTTCGCGCCACGGCAGGAATCAAGCTCCCCGATGCGATTCAGGTAGCTGCGGCGGCAATCGCGGCATGTGACGCCTTCCTGACGCGCGACGCGGGCATTCGCGGAAGTTCTGTGCCGATCGTCCTCCTCAATTCCCTGTCGGCGTAGCACCGTGACGCTGGCACGCGCGAAGCGAACGCCCGATACCGGTTCCGCGCTCGCGAGCGCCTATTTCTTCGGCGCCTTGTAGAACGGCAGGGGCCGCACCCGCGCGCTCATAGTGGCGCGCCCGGCGTCGATCTCCAGAGCAGCCCCGTCCGCCGCGGCGCCGGCGTCCACCAGCGCCATCGCGATCGAGCGCCCCAGCGTCGGGCTGGCGCACCCGCTGGTCACCACGCCGACCTCGTCGCTTCCGCTCCGCACGGCCATCCCCTGGCGCGCGGTCCGCTTCCCATCCACATCGAGCCCCACGATCCGCCGCTTCGGCCCCCCCTCCCCCTGCACGCGCCGCAGTGCCTCCATCCCCACGAACGCTTCTCCGTTTTCGTCCTCGTCCTTGTCCATGCTGATCGCGAAGTCCACGCCGCAGGACAGGGCGCAGATCTCCTCGCCCAGCTCATGCCCGTACAGGGGCATCCCCGCCTCCAGCCGCAGCGTGTCGCGAGCTCCCAGCCCCGCCGGCCTGATCGCCCCCTGGGCCCCGTTGTCCCCCTCCTTCACCAGCAGCTTCAGGGCCATCCCCACCGAGTTCGCCGGCAGGATCACCTCGACTCCATCCTCGCCGGTGTACCCCGTGCGGCTCACGATCAGCTTCATCACCAGCAGGTTCTTGGTCGTGAACCGGTAGCGCTTCAGCCCCGGAATCTCCGAGCTGACCTTCGCGATCAGGTCCATCACCTTCGGCCCCTGGATCGCCACCATCGCGGTCTTCAGCGTCTGGTCCTCGATCCGGGCTGCCCAGTCCTGCGCCACCCGTACCTGCTCGAAATGCTCCAGCAGTTTGGCCCGGTTCGACGCGTTGACCACGACCAGAAAGTCGTCCGCCTCGCGCCGGTACACCAGCACATCGTCCCGCACCCCCCCCGCCTCGTTGCACACCAGCGAGTACCGGCACTGCCCCGGCTGCATGTCGCTGATCCGTCGCGAGCAGATCCGCTCCAGCAGCCGCCGGGCGTGCCGGCCGGTGATCGCCACTCGCCCCATGTGGGAAACATCGAACAGGCCGCCGCTGGTGCGCACCTGCTCGTGCTCCGCCTGGATGCTCGATCCGTAGCTGATCGGCATCTCCCAGCCCGCGTACTCGACCATCCTCGCCCCGTGGTCGAGGTGGTACTGGTGCAGGGGGGTCTTGAGCAGGGGCTTGTCCGGCGCGGTCTCAGGCATCCCCAAAGTTAGGCGGGTCGCCCTGCCCCCGTGCTCACGCCCGGCCACGCGACGTTGTCCAGCAGGCGTACGACCCGGTCTTCCTCGCCGACCGGGCACGCGATGAGCGCCCGCCCCGGACCCTCCCGGTCCCCCAGCGGCAGCAGCGTCTCCGCATGGCGCACCGTCGCGTAATCGGGCTCGAGCCCCGCCGCCGCCAGCCGCTCGGCCATCACCCGCTCCGCCGCGGCAGGCGTCGGAGCCCCCTGGGCCGCCTGCAAGGCCTCTGGAATTGCCAGCGCACGACGCCGCCCATCAGCCGTCAGGAACCGGTTGCGGCTGCTCATCGCGAGCCCGTCGGGATCCCGCACGGTCGGCGCCCCGAGGATCTCGATCGCTGGCCCCCCGCCCCGGGCCAACTGCTCAGCCATCGCTCGGGCCACCTGCAACTGCTGCCAGTCCTTCTCCCCGTAGATCGCCGCCCCCGGTTCGACCAGGCCGTAGAGCCGTCCAAGTACGAGCGCGACCCCGGCGAAGTGCCCCGGCCGGAAGGCGTCCTCCAGCCCGCGCCCCACCGCCTGAGCCGGCAGATCCCCCTCCCGAACCCCCGCCCGCGCCGCCTCGACGCCCTCCGGGTACACCTCCGCGACCTCCGGGGCGTACACGACCGCCCCTGCCCCCCCCGACGCCTCGGCCACCACCGCCGCGTCCGCCTCTAGGTCCCGCGGATACCGCGCGAAGTCCGCCGCAACATCGAACTGCGTCGGATTCACGAAGACCGTCACCACGCACACCGTCTGCCGCCCCTCCGCCTCGCGGACCCCGCGCCGGATGAG
>CAYMJK010000473.1:0-3043 GCA_964390535.1 uncultured Phycisphaeraceae bacterium
GCGGCGGCTGTCGGGGACGCACGCCCGGCGCCGGCCGAGCCCCGCGCCATCGAGCCCGTGGACCCCGACGACCCCTCGAACCTGCGCTGCCGCCGCCACCCCGATGGAGGCCTGCTGCTGCAGTGGGATGGCCCCCGGAGCGCGACGTTCGCGATCTGGCGCAGCATCCAGCGCGGCGACCAGCGCTGCGCTGCGGAGCGCATCGGCGAGGCGCCGGCGCGGCGGTTCCTCGACCGGGCGATCCCGCGCGGGGCCACGGGCGTGAGCTACACCGTCCGCGCGATCAAGGATGGCGCGCTCGGCGCGGGCTCCACACATACCACCATCGACCTGCGTGCGGCGAGCCGCGACAGGGCGGCGAGCCCGGGCAAGGGCTGAGAACGGCTCAGCGGTGCGGTGCGCTACTGAGGCGCGTCGGCAGCGCTGCGCTTCTGGCGGGCGCCTTCGAGGGCGCGCAGGCCCTCCTCGGTGGCGCGCATCGATCTGCCGCCCTTGTCGGTGGTCGGCATCGGCGGGAGCTTGCGGTCCATGCGGGCGATGACCCACCCGCCCTCGATCATCGCCTCCAGCGTGAGCATGTTGTCCGAGAGGGCCTGGGCCCGCGCGGCGGGCTCGAGTTGGGCGGCGATGCTGCGGGCCAGGAGGTCCAGCAGCTTGCGCCCCTCGCCGGTGACCTTCAGGGCCCGCATGATGTTCTGATAGAGGCCGGTGTTGGGGAGGATTCGCCCGCCCCGCTCGTAGCACTCGACCTGCAGCACGCGCCCCTCGCGGTACTCGGGCAGATGGACCTTCTTTGCGCCGATGAGGTTCAGCTTGAAGGCGTTGCACGACTCGAAGCGGAACTTCAGGCCGCCCGGCGCTGCGCCGGCGGCCGCGCCTGCCGCGGGTTGCTCGCCCTCGTCGGCGAACTTCTCCACCAGCCGCCGGGCGGAGGCGAAGTCGAAGGAGCCGAACTTGGCGTCGAAGAGCCCGTGATTGGTGAAGCCGCCGCGGGCGAGCCAGGCCCAGGCCTGCTGCGGCTTGAGGCTGAGGCCGGCCTCGGCGGCGATGCGCTGGCAGTGCTCGCGCAGCTCGGTGAAGCGGGCGTTTGAGGCGTACCAGAACTGGGCGAACTGGATGTGCTGGCGGATGTTGCGGCGGGTCTTCTCGTCGTAGGCGCGCTTGAGCCACGCCGCGTCGAGTTCGCCGCGCTCGATCTCGAGGATAGTGAACGCCGCCTCGCGGCCGGAGCCCTGGTGCATCGTCAGGCCGGCCGACAGGATCGGATCGGCGAAGCCGGCCGCCTCGCCGATGAGCATCCAGTTGTCACCGTAGAGGCGATCGGAGATGTGGGACCAGTCCTTGACCGTGCGCACGCCCTGGCCCTCGCGGGTGGCGCCGGAGAGCAGGTCCTCGATCTGCGGCTGCGAGCGCAGCGCTTCCAGATAGAGCTCCTCGGGGGTTGCGCCGCGCTGCTTGTAGTAGCTGACGGGGCAGACGAGGCCGACGCTGGCCCGCTTCGGGCCGAGCGGGATGAACCAGATCCAGCCGAAGGGGAGGCTGCGCACCTGGATGCGGGTGCCGCCGACGCCGATCTGGATGGCCCAGCGGGCATCGTTCCAGTAGTCGTAGATCGCGATGTTGCGCAGCTCCTGGGGCGCCTCGGAGGCAACATCGAATGTGCGCCGGAAGAGGCCGGCGGAGCCGCTGGCGTCGATGTACCAGCGGGCCGTGACCGTTTCGCCGGAGGCGAGTTTCAGGGCGCGGGCGGCGTCGCCCTCGCGCTGCGCTTCGCGCACCAGGGCTTCCTCGCGGACCTCGGCGCCGAGCTCGCGGGCGTGATCGAGCAGGATCTTGTCGTAGATGGCGCGCTCGACCTGGAACGCGGTGAAGCGGCGCTGGCCCTCGTACTTTCCGGGGCGCGGCTCGTCGCGGAAGTCCTCGACGGGGTAGAAGTCGAAGTCCCAGCACTCTTCGTCGCGGCCCCAACTGAACGTTGCGCCGAGCTTCACGGGGAAGTTGGCGGCCTCGACCTTGTCCCAGCACCCCATCTCGTGGAGGATGCCGCTTACGGCGGGCAACTGGCTCTCACCGATGTGCTCGCGCGGGAACTTCTCCTTCTCGAGCACGAGCACGCACAGGTCGGGGGCGTAGCGGCGGAGCATGCACGCAGCGGTGGCCCCGGCGGGGCCTCCGCCGACGATGGCGACATCGAAATCGTTGTTCTGCACGAGCGACCTCCCACAAGAGCGCTCATCCCCTCACATCAACCGAGTTTCAGCGGGCGGTTCTCCCGATCCCGAGCTCGCGCTCGGGGCTCTCTGCGTTTTCAGTGGTCAGCCTCCGCAGGCGCAGAGCCGATCACCGTCTGCTTGTCTTCTCCGCGCGCGGCAGCGGCGGGCGTCCGCGCCGCCTTTGCCTTGCGCAGGGCCTCGTTTCCCTCCGCGGTCGGGCGGAGCTGCAGGGCCGATGCCGTTGCCGCGGAGGGGAGCGGGCGGGATGGATCGGTCTCGAGCCGGATCCAGCCGTCCAGGGCCATCACCTCCAGAGCCTGCAGGAGCTGGTTCCCCAGCAGCGCCCGGCGCGGCGCCGGCGCCCGCGCCAACACCTGCGTCTGCATCATGCCGAAGAGCTTCCCGGCATCGGACGTGTGGCGCAGCAGGTGCAGGAGCACGTTGTACGCCCCCGTCACCGGCAGCGTCTTCTGGCCGCGCTGCAGGCATTCCACCTGGGTGACGCGCCCCTCCTCGTAGGACGGGAGTTTCTTGCGCTTCGCGCCCGAGAGGTCGATCAGCTCGTAAATGTTGTGCCGCATGAACAGATACTTGTCCGGCTCGTCGCCGAACATGTTCACGAGGCGCCGGGCGCTGGCGAGGTCGAACGAGCCGACATTCGGCCGGTCCACGGATTGATTGGTGAAGCCGCCCTGGGCCAGCCAGCGCCAGGCCTCCTGCGGCGACATCTCCAGCCCGGCCTCCTCGGCGATCTTCCCGCAATGCTGCTGCAGGTCGCTGAAGCAGCCGTTGGAGGCGTACCAGAACTGGGCGAAGCGGATGTGCTGCTC
>CAYMJK010000474.1:0-3764 GCA_964390535.1 uncultured Phycisphaeraceae bacterium
AGCGCGGAGATGGACCGCATCATCTATGACCACGACCTGCTGATCACGCAGTCGCAGAGCAACGCCAGCAGCCGGTCGAGCCGGCCGCAGGCGTGGGCCAAGAACATCGTCTCGGTCGGCGGGGTGGTGCACCGCAACACACTGACGAAGATCGACGACGCATGGGGCGGCGCCAGCTTCGGCCCTGCGGGGGACACCCGCGTGAAGCCTGACCTGACGCACTTCTATGACGCCACGCTCGCGGCGACGAGTTCGAGCGCGACGGCGTACACGCAGTTCGGCGGTACCAGCGGGGCGACGCCGATCGTCGCGGGGCACTTCGGGCTGCTGTTCGAGATGTGGTCCACGGGGGCCTTCGGCAACGAGGTCTCCGGCGGCGACGTCTTCGACGAGCGGCCGCACTACACCACGGCGAAGGCGATCATGATCAACACCGCCGATCCGTACCCGCTGAGCCAGAGCGGCCTGACGCGGGCGCGGCAGGGGTGGGGCATGCCGGATCTGCGGGAGGCGTGGGACCGGCGAGAAAAGATGTTCGTGGTGAACGAGGATGAGCCGCTGGAGGCGCTGGAGTCAGCGTCGTATCAGCTCGTCGTGTCGCCGGGCGAGGACCAGCTTCGCGCGACCATGGTGTACAACGAGCCCTCGGGCACGACCAGCTCGACGATCCACCGCATCAACGATCTCTCGCTGAAGGTGACCTCGCCGGGCGGGGACATCTACTGGGGGAACAACGGTCTGAGCACATCGCTCTGGACGACGCCGGGCGGCTCGGCGAACACGCGCGACCCGGTCGAGAACGTGTTCGTGGAGGATCCGGCGCCGGGAGTGTGGCAGGTCGAGGTGATCGCCACCGAGGTGAACCAGGATGCTCACCGGGAGACCGCGGCGCGGGACGCGGACTTCGCGCTGATCGTCACCGGCGTGGACAACGACACGATCTCGCTGGCGCTGCCGTTCGCCGAGGACTGGCCCACGAGCGTGATCGACCCGGAGAAGTGGGCCCAGGTCAGCCTGGGCGCCGGGATCTACCCGTTCGCGCCGAATCCGCCGAGCCCGCCGAATGTGCTGCTGCTTACGAGCAGCGGCTCGGTCGCGACATCGCGGATCGACGCGCCGATCGAACTGCTCACGACCACGCCGGTGCAGATCAGCTACTGGACGCAGCACCAGAACGTGGCTGCGGGCAAGGCGCTGCGCATCGAGTACTTCAGGACGTTCTTCCAGGACTGGGATGTGCTGGAGGAGGTTGTCTCCGACGGCGTGACGCAGACGCAGTTCGTGCGGTCGAGCATGCCGTTGCCGGCGGACGGGTACGGCGACGATCTGCGACTGCGCATGACCGCGGTCGGGACGGATGGGAGCGAGCAGTGGCACATCGACGACATCTCGCTGGCGCCCGACGGCGGGTGCCGGGCGGATCTGACCGGCGACGGCTCGCTCGACTTCTTCGACTTCCTCGCCTTCCAGAATCTGTTCGCCGCGGGCGACCTGAAGGCGGACTTCACCGGCGACGGCACGCTCGATTTCTTTGATTTCCTGGCCTTCCAGAATGAGTTCGCGGCCGGCTGCCCCTGAGCGGCGGCGGAGGGCTTTCGTCAGCGGCGCGCCGGGGCGCCGCTGGGCTTTGTGCGGGGCGGCCCGGCATGATGTGATGGTTCTGTCGCGACGCCGCGGCAGCGGCACGAGTGGAGACACGGGGCACAGCCCGACAGAAGGGACATGATGATGCGGAGCAATCAGAAGTTTTCAGTAATCGGCGCGGCTGCGCTCGCGCTCGCCTCCGGCGGCGTCGCGTCGGCCGGCGACGTTGCGCTGGCGGGAGATGTCGTCCGGACGACCGACGCCCGCGTGCAGGCGCGCCAGACCATTCCGGTGGAGGGATCCGCCGCGGTGGTGATGACCTGGGAGGAGACGGGCGCCGATGGTTCGGTGACGCCCTGGTTCGCGATCAGCCTGGATGGCCGGACGGTTTCGGCGGTGCGCCGGGCGGACTACACCATCCATCTGAACTACGCCGAGTTTGATCCGCTGCGGGCGGTTCCCGCGGTCGCCCCCGAACTGAGGGCGCCGGCAGGGCACGACGCGTACATCGTGCAGTTCCAGACGCAGTTCATCGAGCCGTATCGGGCTGCGCTGGAAGCGCGCGGCGTGAAGCTGGAGCAGTTCCTTGCGAACCACTCGTTCATCGTGCGGATGGATGAGGCGGCGAAGGCCGCGGTGGAGGATCTGGGCTTCGTGCGCTGGGTCGGAGAGTTCCATCCGGCGTACAAGCTGGAGGAGCAACTGCTGCTCGAGGTGAGCCAGATGAGCGACGAGCCGGCGCCGGTGCGCCGCTACTCGATCATGATGCTCGACCGCGGCCCCGTGGACCAGGATGCCGTGGCGCAGCGGGTGGCCGCGCTCGGCGGCGCCGTGGCCGGGACTGAGCCGGAGGGATTCCGGATCGAGGCCTTCCTCGACATCGAGACGGTCGTGCGGGTGGCGCAGATGAGCGAGGTGCAGTACGTCGGCCCCAAGGGCGACCCCGAGGAGGATCTGGACATCGTGCGCATGACCAGTGGCGCCGAGACAATGCACACGCTGGGCTTCACCGGCGTCGGCGTCCGGGCCGAGGTGTGCGACGGCGGGCTGCGCACGACGCACGTGGACTGGAAGCACGCGCCGATCATTCACACGGCGAACAGCACATCGACGAGCCACGGCACGAGCGTGTACGGGCACGTGTTCGGCGACGGCACGGGGAACCCGCTGTTCAAGGGCATGATCCCGGACGCCCAGGGGATCTTCGCCGCGTACAGCTCGGTCGGTCTGCTCGGGGGGACAGCCACCCGCTATGGCCACACCGAGGAGCTCGTGGAGTCGGGCGGGCCCTACCGCGCCGTATTCCAGACCAACAGCTGGGGCGACCCGCGCGTCACCGATTACACGGACATTTCGGCACAGATCGACGACATCCAGTTCCTCAACGACTTCAACATCCTGCAGTCGCAGAGCAACTCGGGATCGACCCCGTCTCGCCCGCAGGCGTGGGGCAAGAACACGATCTCCGTCGGGGCGCTCAACCACCGCAACACGCTGAGCAAGGCCGATGATTCCCACGGCGGCTTCGCCGGAAGCACCGGCCCGGCCGCGGACGGGCGCATCAAGCCCGATCTCATGTTCTTCTATGACCAGACGATGGGCCCCAGCAGCGGGAGCGACACATCGTACTCGAACTTCAGCGGCACCAGCGGCGCCACGCCGTGCGTGGCCGGCGCCCTGGGCATCCTGTTCCAGATGTGGGGCGAAGGGGTCTTCGGCAATCCGATCGATCCCACCGGCGACATCTTCGACAATCGG
This sequence comes from uncultured Phycisphaeraceae bacterium, assembly GCA_964390535.1. Lineage (GTDB taxonomy): Bacteria > Planctomycetota > Phycisphaerae > Phycisphaerales > UBA1924 > CAYMJK01. Next base: position 3,343 of record CAYMJK010000474.1, read on the forward strand.
CCGCACGCGGCGACCGCCAAGGCGATGCTGATCAACACTGCCGTGTCGTACGACATGCGCACCGACTCGGACAAGTGGCGTGTGCGTCAGGGCTGGGGCATCCCCAATGTCGAGAACCTGTACAACGCGCGCGACAGCTTCTTCATCATCGACGAGAGCGATGTCCTCGCGCCGCTGCAGAGCGCAACGTACGACCTCAGCGTCCCCGCGGGCGAAGACGACCTGCGCATCACGATGGTCTACCTCGACCCGAAGGGGCCCGTGCCCGGCGGGGTGGACCGGATCAACGACCTGGATCTGAAGGTCACCAGCCCCTCCGGCGTGATCTACTGGGGCAACAACGGCCTGAGGGACAGCCCATGGTCGGCGCCCGGGGGCAGCGCCAACGACCGTGACACGGTGGAGAACGTCTTCATCGAGGA
>CAYMJK010000475.1:0-4926 GCA_964390535.1 uncultured Phycisphaeraceae bacterium
GCTGCGGGGCTAATACAACATCTTTAAAAAACCGGGGGGGGGTCGGATTGGGGGCGCGCCCCCCCCCCGCCCTGCTGTTGCCCCCCACCGTCACCCGGGAACCCGCGCGCCCTGCGCCCGCGGCGCGGCCCCCCCCGGCGCGGCGAGTTTCCACCCGGCGCGATCCGGGGGTCGATAATGGAGGATGGCCGCCCACGGCGCCATCACGCTCCTCGGCGCCGGCGGCCACGCCGCGGTCGTCGCCGAGGCGGCCCGTGCGGCGGGGTTCACCATCGGCGCCATCTACGACGACGATCCGGCGGCGCGCGTGCCGGGGGCGCGGGTTGATGGGTCGCTGGAGGATTTCTTTGCCAGCCGCGGGCCGCCGGCGCTGTGGATCCTGGCGATCGGGGAGATCGCGCGCCGCCGGGTCCTGCTCGGGCGTCTGGCGGCGGGCGCCGGCGCCGGGAACGCCGCGACGGTCATCCACCCCGGCGCCATCATCAGCCCCTCGGCCACCATCGACGCCGGCGTCTTCATCAGCGCGGGGGCGATCGTCAACGCGCGCGCGCAGATCGGGCCCCACGCGATCATCAACACCGGCGCCATCATCGAACACGATTGCATCATCGGCGCCGGCGCCCACATCGCCCCCGGCGCAGTCCTCGGCGGGAACGTGACGATCGAGGAGGACGCCCTCATCGGCCTCGGCGCCCGCATCCGCCCCGGCGCCACGGTCGGCCGCGCCGCCACCATCGGCGCCGGCGCTGTCGTCACGCGCGACATCGGTCCGGGCGAAACCGTGGCCGGCGCCCCCGCCCGTCCGCTCTGAAGGCGGAGGATTTGCACCACAGAGGCGCAGGGGCACAGAAGAAAGATCTCCCCGACTCCGCGTCTTCCGATTCGCGCTTTGAGCTTCTCGCTTTTGAGCTTTGCTTCCGCTCAGCCCCGCGCCCACTCGATCAGAATGTCCGCAACCTCCGGCCGCGAGAACTCCATCGGCGGGCGTTCGCCCTTGCCGAGCATCTCCCGCACCTTCGTCCCGCTCAGGAAGACCTTGCTCTCTGGCCCGTGCGGGCAGGTCTTCCCGCTGGTCATGCCGCCGCAAGTCTTGCACCAGGCGGAGTGCTCGAACTTCAGGGGCGCGATCGCAAGGTTGGCGCCATCCAGTTCGTCGAAAATGTTCTGGGCATCGTACGTCCCGTAGTAGTTGCCGACCCCCGCGTGATCGCGCCCGACGATGAAGTGGGTGCACCCGTAGTTCTTCCGCACCAGGGCGTGCAGAATCGCCTCCCGCGGGCCGGCGTATCGCATCGCAGCCGGCATCACGCTCAGCATCGTCCGCTCCGCCACGAAGTACTTGTCGATCAGCGCCTCATAGCACCGCATGCGGGTTGCCGCGGGAATGTCTCCCGGCTTGGTCTCTCCCACCAGGGGGTGGATCAGCAGGCCGTCGCAGATCTCCTGCGCGCACTTGCACAGGTATTCGTGCGCTCGGTGGATCGGGTTGCGCGTCTGAAAGGCGCACACCGTCTTCCAGCCGCGCTCCTGAAACTGCGCGCGCGTCTGCGCCGGCGTCAGCCGCCGGTCCAGAAACGCCTCCGGCCCGTCCGGATCCACGCACGAGACCACCGCCTCCACCGGCCCGGCGAGGCAGATGTCCCCCTCCTGCTTCACCGCCTCCGCCCCCGGATGCTGCCCGTCATCATCACCAGGCTTGCGGAAGAAGATCGCCCCCTCCAGCGCCCGATCATGCGGGTAAACCTCTTCGACCGTCATGACGCCCTGCAGCGCGCCCCCAGGGGCATGCAGCGCCATCCGGTCGCCAACCTTCGCCTTGCCGGCGCTGGTTGCCAGCGTGATCGGGATCGGCCAGACGTCGCCGCTTGCCAGCTTCATCTCGCGGCAGACGCGCCCGAAATCCGCCGAGCCCATGAACCCCGTCAGTGGGCTGAACGCCCCGACTGCGATCATCTCCAGGTCGCACGACTGCTTGCTGCTCAGTTCCACCCGGCCCAGCCCCGCGGCCTCTTTCCGCAGCGCGGCGGCCCGGGACGGATCGGCAACACGATTCACAAGCGACCCGCCGTGCGGGGCAATCAGACCAGACATCGTTTCATCTCCTCGGGCCGCGGCCCATCAGCAACGGGGGCGATCGTAGGCGGACGCTGCCGCGGCATCGTGCCGCCGGCGCCCTCTGGATCTCGCCAGCGCGCAGCCGCCCCGCCGATACCGCCCTCCCGCCCGACGGCCCCTCCCCCTCCATGGATTCCCGACTACGCTCTGATCTCCGATCTCTGCCCTTACTCGAACTGCCGCCCGGTCCAGCCATGCTCATCTGGATCATCCGCCACGGAAAGGCCGAACAGGACGCGCCCAGCGGCCTCGATGCCGATCGCGCGCTGCGCTCCCGCGGCACGCGGCAGGCGCAGTGGCTGGCGGAGCAACTGCGCTCCAGGGCCGACGCCCCCCGGCGCGCCCTCTCCAGCCCCGCGATGCGGGCGCGGCAGACGGCGCAGATCGTCTGCGACGCCCTGGATCTCGAGATCGCGTTCGATGCCCGCCTGCGCGTGGACGAACCCATCGGTCCCGTCGTCGATCTGCTCGCCGACCTCAGTCGCGACGATCCGGAGCAGCGCATCGCGCTTTTCGGCCACAACCCGCAGTTCAGCCTCCTCGCCCGCGCCTTCGGCGCCGGCGACCTCGCGCTGCGCACAGGCGAAGCCGCACTCATGGATCTTCCCGGCGAGATCGAGCCCGGCGCCGGCGCCCTTGTCGCGTTGCTGCGACTGGAGGAGTGAAGATATCACGCAGAGACGCGAAGGCGCAGAGACGCCAAGCGGACGGGATTGAGATGGATCCTTCTCCCAACCAACCCAATCCGCTCTTCTTCTCGCCTCTGCGCCTTCGCGCCGTTGCGTGAATGCCGACCTCGGTCACCCACCCTCCCCGATCGCGCGAAGCGCCCGCTCCGCCAACCGCCCCGCGCGCTCCCAGAGCGACTCATCCGCCTCCAGCGAGATCGCCCAGTCCTCCAGCGCCAGCGCCGCCCCGGCCAGCTGCTCCCGCGCCTCCGCCAGCAGTGAACCCGGCAGTGGCGGCCCGAGGGCGACCTCGTCCAGCGGCCCCGGCGCCGGGGCGCCCGCGCCCGCCATGCGCTGCTCCAGCGCAACCACGAGCCGCAGCGGCGCCAGCTCTGCCGCAAGCGCCGCCGCCCGCTGCGCCGGCGCCGTCCCGCGCCGATCCAGCGCCATCGCGACCGTCTCCGCAGCCCGCGCCTCCGCCCGCGCCAGCAGCGCCCCCATCGCCGCCTGCGACAACTCCCACCCCGGCCATCGCGGCGCGTGCCCGGGCGCCGAGATGCGCAGCTCTGATGCAGGGTCGTGCGCCGGCTGCGCCTGCTCCATCATCGCCCGCGCTTCGGCAAGATCCACGAGTGGCGCAAACAGCAGCGCATGCGCGCGCAGCCGCTGCTCGAGTTCGCGCAGGCGCGTGGCGTCGTTCGTGTCTGGCCAGATCGACAGCCACGTTTCCAGCACGCGGGCATCCGTCGCGAGCAGCTCCATCGCGCGCCCCCCGCCCATCTCGCGCCACGCCCGGGCGACGGCGTCCGGCTGGCTCTCCACCCACGCGGCGGTCGGCGCCCCCTCGCGAGCCCGCACAATCGCCGCGAACTGCCGCAACTCCTGCAGCGCCGCCTCGGCCTCGGGCCCATCCTCCTGCATCGCCTGCCCCAGCCGCAGCAGCCGGCCGGCCATCAACCGGCGCTCGCGGGCGGCCACCGGCTCGCGCGCGTCCGCAGACGCCGGATCCGCCACCAGACGGCTGATGGCCTGCACCCCGCGAAGATCCGCGTTCAACTGCTCCAGCGCCGCAATCGCCGCGAGCGCGCCCGGGTCGGTCACAGGACGCCCGGCGCCGAGCAGGTCGGGCGCAACATCGCTCAAGGTCTCGGCGGCCTCATCGCGCTGCCGGATGAGCGCCCGCCACGCCGGCCGGAGATGGCGGATCACCCGCCGCTCGTCGGTCGCCTCCGGCGCCCCGGCGCCGGGGAGCATCGTCGCGATCCGCCCGAGCGTTGCCGCGGCATCCCGCAGGCCTCGCGCGCGCATCGTCGGATCGTGCGCCACCGCGACCTGGGCAGCAGCGCGGGCGCGCTGCCACTGCTCCTCGGGCAGGTCGCCTGCGATCTGGAGGAAGGCACGGGCGCGGACGAGGCCCTCGAGGCTCGCCAGTTGCTGCGCCGGGTCCTCATCCTCGCTGGTCAGGCGCAGCGCGGCAGCCCGGAAGGCGTCCGTCAGCGCCGCCAACGTCACTTCGTCGGCCCACGGCAGTTCGGCTGCCGCCGCAGCAGCGCCGCGCCAGAGCCACGACCGGATCGCCGCGCTCGACCGCCGGTACGCGCGCCACCGGTCCGCCTCGGCCAGCAGCTCTCGCTCCATCGCAACGAGCCGCGCGCTGATGACGCCCTCCGGCCCCGTATCTTCGGCGGCGCCCAGCTCCGCCTCGAGCAGCGGCGTCGCAAGCTCGCCGCCGGGCCGCGCCTCCGCGGCGGCGTCGAACCAGCCGGCGACCTCGCCGCCCGCCTGCGCCAGCGGCGCGAGGGCGTCGCGCAGCAGCCGCTCGGCGTCCTCCGCCGTCAGCGGCGCCGGGGCGTCGCGCAGCAGGGCTGCAACGTGCGCGCGCTCGGCGTCGCTCGCCGCATCCAGCGCATCATCCAGCGCCGGCGTCAGCCGCCACAGAGTGCGCCCCAGCAGCGCGAGCGACGCCGGCGGCGCCTCCTCGGGCAGCAGCGCCAGCGCGTACCGGCGCAGCGCGATCTCAGGCTCGCTGGCCGAGCCCGCCGCCGCAGCGTCGTCGGCGCCGGCCAACTGCTCCAGTTCGCTCACCAGGTCCTGGCGGGCCATCGCGACACTCGACCACGCCCCCTCCGGCGTCTCGGTCGGC